>JAISQQ010000251.1 GCA_031274075.1 Accumulibacter sp. | reverse complement strand
GGAAATGGCCCGGAACGGCTTGTTCGGGGTTACGACGCCGGACGTGTACGGCGGCGCCGGACTCGATTGTCTTGCCTACAGCATTGTCATGGAGGAGTTGAGCCGCGGCTACGCGTCGGTTGCCGACCAATGCGGGCTTGTCGAATTGCTGAGCACGCTGCTGTGCAATTACGGCACCGAGGAACAGAGAAAACAATGGATCGGCCCCTTGATCAGGGCCGAAAAACGAGGCGCCTACTGCATCACCGAAGCGGGAGCCGGAACCGATGTTTCCGGAGTGAAGACGACGGCGGCGCGTAAAGGAAAAGGATGGGTGCTCAATGGCAGCAAGCTTTGGATTCACAACGCCCCGATCTCCGACGTGGCCTTCGTTTTGGCGCGTACCAATCCAGAGGCCGGCAAGCGGGGCATGAGTATCTTCATCGTCGATTGCAATGAATCGGGCGTATTCCGTGGCCCCAAGGAACACAAGCTCGGCCAGCGATCGTCCCAGATCGGCGAGTTGAGTTTCAATGACGTCGATCTTCCCGAAGACGCTTTGCTGGGCACGGAGGGACGCGGTTTTCACATCATGATGAGTGTTCTGGAGAAAGGGCGTGTCGGCATTGGCGCGCTGGCGGTAGGTATCATTCAGGCGGCCCTGGAAGCGTCTATCGAACAGGCGAAACTCCGGCAGCAATTCGGGCATCCGATCGCCGAATTCCAGGCCATCCAGTTCATGCTCGCCGACATGGCGAAGGACGCCGAGGCCGCCAGGCTCTTGGTACGGTCGGCGGCAATGAAGCTCGATGCGGGAGTCGACGCGGCAATGGCGGCCTCGATGGGGAAGTGTTTTGCCGGAGATGCCGCTGTCTTGCATACCGCCAACGCGATCCAGATTTTTGGCGGCAGCGGCTATATCCGAGGGTACGAAGTGGAACGATTATATCGCGATGCGAAGATTACGCAGATATATGAAGGGACCAACCAGATACAGCGTGTGATCATAGCCAGGAAACTGCTGCAGCAGTGATGCTGTCGGCGTATTTCGAGGAAATTCCCCATGAAGATTATCGTCGCCGTCAAACGGGTGGTCGATTACAACGTCAAGGTCCGTGTGAAAGCGGACGAAAGCGGCGTCGATGTCGCCAATGTCAAGATGTCGATGAATCCGTTCGACGAAATAGCCGTCGAGGAGGCGGTGCGGCTGAAAGAGTCGGGATTGGCGTCGGAGGTGATCGCCGTTTCCATCGGCGTCGCGGCGTGCCAGGACACGCTGCGAACGGCGCTGGCCATGGGAGCGGACCGCGCCGTCCTGGTCCAGACCGGGGTGGAAATCCAGCCTCTGGCCGTGGCGAAGCTGCTCAAGGCTTTATGCGAGAAAGAAGAGCCTTCGATCGTCCTGGTCGGGAAACAAGCGATCGACGATGATGCCAATCAAGTCGGCCAGATGCTTGCGGCCTTGATGAATTGGCCCCAGGCCGCGTTCGCTTCCAGGGTGCTGGTCGAGGGCAATGTAGCCAGGGTGGCGCGAGAGATCGATGGCGGCATCGAGACGGTGGAAATAAGGCTTCCCGCGGTCATTACCGCCGATCTTCGCCTCAATCAGCCACGCTACGCAACGTTGCCGAACATCATGAAAGCGAAGAAGAAACCGCTCGAAATCGTGACTCCGGAAGTCCTTGGCGTTGACGTCGCGCCGCGATTGAAGGTATTGAGAGTCACCGAGCCGCCCAAGCGGGTCACGGGTGTCAAAGTGCTCGACGTCGCGGATCTTGTTTCCAAACTCAAGGAGTCGGGGGTGGTCGCATGAGTTGCCTGATTCTTGCCGAGCATGACAATTCGCTGATCGGTCCGGCTACGGCGCACGTGGTGACGGCGGCGACGCGGATTGGCGGCGATATTCATTTATTGGTTGCGGGAAGCGGATGCGCGAACCTTGCCGGACAAGCCGCGCGCATCGAAGGTGTGACCAAGGTGCTGCTGGCCGATTCGGCGCAGTACGCCGATCAGTCGCCGGAACCTGTCGCGGAGTTGGTCGCGGAGCTGGTCGCGGCGCAAATGGCCCGCTATTCGCATTGCCTCGCGGCGGCGACGACGACGGGGAAGAACATCATGCCGCGCGTGGCGGCCTTGCTCGACGTCGCGCAGATTTCCGACCTCGTCCAGATCGAATCCGAGGATACCTTCGTGCGGCCGATTTACGCGGGCAACGCCTTGACCACGGTTCGCTCGTCCGACGCGATCAAGGTACTCACGGTGCGCATGACGGCGTTTGCGGCGGCGGGAGAAAGTCAGGCTCCGGCGCCGATCGAAAGTATCGCCATACTTGGTACCGACGCCGGCGCCGAGCGTAAAAGCAAAGTGATTTCGCGTCAATTGACCCAATCGGAACGCCCGGAACTCGGCGCCGCCAAGGTGGTTGTCTCCGGCGGACGCGGCCTCGCGAGCGCCGAGAATTTTCACCAGATCCTGGAGCCTCTCGCCGACAGGCTGGGCGGGGCGATCGGAGCTTCGCGCACCGCGGTGGATGCCGGTTTTGTTGCCAACGACCTGCAGATCGGACAAACCGGAAAAATCGTCGCCCCCAGGCTCTATATCGCGGTGGGTTTGTCCGGGGCGATCCAGCATGTCGCCGGAATGAAGGACAGCCAGGTGATTGTCGCCATCAACAAGGATCAGGAAGCGCCCATATTCCAGGTGGCCGATTACGGACTCGTGGCGGATCTGTTCGACGCCGTTCCGGCCTTGACCGAGGCGCTGGGTCGGACGGGTTCCGGTGTGGATTCCAGTTGACGCGCACGGGCAATGCGGGCATTTTTCGTTTCTTTCAATTACGATAAAGCGCGGCACGGGTTTCATTTGAGTTGAGCGTGATTTTTCATCGACCGGGGTAAAAATTCTCATGCGTGATTTTTCTTCAAATCATGATGCTCTCTCCATCAACACGGCCACGGTGCGCAGGCAGTGGTCATTGGACCGCATCATCGACGAATGCGCGCGCCGCAAGATTCGCGCCATCAGTCCGTGGCGGGATCAGGTTTCCCACGTCGGCATCGAGCTCATTGCCCGGCGGCTGAGAGACGCCGGGATCGTCTTGTCGGGCTACTGCCGGGGTGGATTTTTTCCGGCCGTGGACAAGGCGGGGCTGCAAAGAGCGCTGGACGACAATCGTCGGGCGATCGACGAAGCCAAATTCCTGGATTCGCCCTGTCTGGTGCTGGTGGTCGGATCCTTGCCGGGAACCCTGGAGGGTTCGCCCGGCTACCGCGATCTTTCGCGCGCCAGGCTGGAAGTCGTCGATGGCATCGAGAAATCGCTCGAATACGCCAGAGAGATCGGCATGCCTTTGGCGATCGAGCCGCTGCATCCCATGCAGGCCGCCGACCGGGCCTGCATAAATACGCTCGAACAGGCGCTGGATATCTGCGACCGGCTCGATCCGCGGCAAAGCAAAATGCTGGGAGTGGCGGTGGATTTGTATCATGTCTGGTGGGATCCCAAGCTCGAGGCACAGATTGCCCGCGCGGGGAGAAGCCGCTTGTTGGCCTATCATGTATGCGACTGGCTGCTGCCGACGCGCGACCTGGTCAATGACAGGGGAATGATGGGCGACGGCGTCATCGAGTTGAGAAAATGCCGGGCGTGGATGGAAAGCGCGGGCTACGCGGGTTTCTCGGAGGTCGAGATTTTTTCGGATCATTGGTGGAAACAGCCTGGAGAGCAGGTGCTGGACACCTGCGTTCAAAGACACATGACGTGCGTGTAGTTTCCCGTGTCGAGAGTGTCGAGATCGGGAAAGCCAGACGGATTGAGATGACGTGGCCATACAAGATCGATGGCCGTGTACCGGTAGTCGCTGAAACTATCTTTTGGATATATCAAGATGACAATGACGATTCCGCAATCGATTCTTGACGCGCTCACCGCGGTTGAGATGCCACGGCGCATGCCGGCGCACACGGCGCAGGACAGCTTGTCCGTATCCGGCATGCGGATTCCGATACATCGGGGGCAGGCGCTGGTCGTCGGCAGCGGCGCCGCCGGATTGCGCGCCGCGCTAGAGTTGAAGCGGAGAAAAGTCGACGTTGTCGTGGCGACGCAGACCTGTTTTTGGGGAACCTCGGCGTGCTCCGGCTCGGACAAGCAGACCTTGCATACGGCTTGCACCAGCCGTTCCGGCGACGATTTCATCGCACTGGCGAAAGCGCTGGGCGCGGGCGGAGCGATGGACGCCGACACGGCTTACGTCGAGTCCGTAGGCTCGATCGAAGCGCTGATAGGCCTGAAAAATATCGGACTCCCGCTGCCCGAAGACTGCTATGGCGGGGTATTGCGCTACCAGACGGATCACGACGAGGCGGGCAGAGCCACCAGTTGCGGCCCGCGCACGTCGCGGCTGATGGTCAAGGTCCTGGCGGAGGATGCGCTCAGGCTGGGCGTGCCCTTTGTGAATCGCTGCACCGGCTTGAAACTGATCGCGTCGAAAGGGGAGGGGAAAGGGAAAGGGAAGGCATCTGGCGCGGTCGCCGGCCTGATAGCGGTCAAGGCGGACGCCCGTAGCGACGAGAATCCTTATGGTCTGGTGATTTTCCAGTGCCCCTCCGTGGTATTGGCGACGGGAGGACCGGGTGAGCTTTACCGCGACAGCGTCTATCCCGCGCGTTGTTTCGGATCGCTGGGCATGGCATTGGAGGCGGGCATTGAATTGACCAACCTTACCGAGAGTCAATTTGGGATCGGAACGAGAAGAGAGGAGTTCCCGTGGAATTTGTCGGGCACCTACGCGCAGGCGATGCCCTATATATATTCCGTCGATTCATCGGGATCGGAATGCAATTTCCTCGCGGACTACTATCGCAACACCCGGGAACTCGCGTCGAATGTCTTTCGCAAGGGCTATCAGTGGCCGTTTCACGCGACGAGAACGCTGGCATACCAATCCAGCCTGCTGGATCTCGCGGTATACCGGGAGTCGCGGGCCGGGCGCGTGGTGTACATGGATTTCAATCGCAATCCGGCGCCGGTTCCCGGCGACGCTCCTTTTTCGCTGGATCGATTGGACGCCGATGTGACGGCCTATTTGAAGAACAACGACGCGCTTTTGAGCCAGCCCATCGATCGCTTGCGGCGGATGAATCCCCTGGCCATCGAGTTGTATAAATATCATAAAGTCGATTTGACCCGGAATCCGCTGGCGTTCAACATCAACAACCAGCATATGAACGGCGGCGTCGCCGTGGATATCTGGGCACAGTCCAGCCTTTCCGGATGTTATGCCGTAGGAGAGATCGCGGGAACCCACGGGGTGACCCGTCCAGGCGGCGCGGCGCTCAACGCGGGGCAGGTTTTCGCCATTCGCTGCGCCAAGCACATTTGCGCCAACCAGGATCGAAGAAGCAAGCTTGTCGCGGACAACGGCCTGTTCTTGCCGCCGGTCAAGGATTGCATTGCGCAAATCCAACATGATCAACACGATCCCGGCGCGCTGCCGATCAAGGACGTGCGCCATGAGATACAGGCGCGCATGAGCGATAAGGCCGGATTCGTTTGCCGCGCAGGGGAAGTCGCGGAGGCGTTGAAAGACGCGCGCGCCTTGGGCCAGGCTGTCAGAGAGAAGGGGATACGCATCGAAAATCCGGCGCAGATTGCCAAGGCCATGCTGTGGAAGCAAATGGCCTTGACCTCCGAGGCGGTATTGAGCGCCTTGGATCTCTATCTGGGCAATGGCGGAGGAAGCCGCGGAGCGCGCCTGGTTTGTTCCAGCTCGGGTACGGAAGTTCCGGAAACGAGAACAGGCCGTCTGGAGGAATATCGTTTCCTGACCGAACGTGACGACGACAAGAACAGGCAGATCAGGGTGCGATATACCGATGGCAAGCTAGATGTTTACGAAGTTGCCTTGCGGAGCATGGAGAGTCCGGATAAATTCTTCTTCGAGAAGAATTGGGCGCCCTTTTTGCTTGGGCGGATCTATGAGAAGGATTATCCGGAAACATTTGGCGTCAGGGATCAGGAATCAGATGCCAGGGATCAGTAATTATTGCGGCGGCAAAGCCGCCGGTAACTTTTCCTGATTCCTGATCCCTGATTCCTGACATTTGATCCCTGACATCTGATACCTGATAAGGAAAAGGCATGTCCGATTTTTATTTGAAAGTTGGCGATTCAGTGACGTTCTCGAAAACGGTCAGCGAGAGCGATATATACCTGTTTGCCGGGATCACGGGTGATCTTTCGCCCAATCACGTCAATGAAGAATTCATGAAGCGCACCAGGTATGGGAAGCGAATAGCCCACGGGGCGCTACTGATCGGCTATATGTCGAATGCAAGCTCGAAAATCATCGAGGTTTCGGAAAACAAGGGAGACGGCTCGGAAACACCCGTATCTCTCGGCTACGACAGAATACGTTTTCTCGACGCCGTATGCATTGGCGATACGATCACCGTGACCTATACGGTAAGGGAGATCGACGTGGTGAAACGCCGCTCGGTATCGAGCATCGTCATTACCAACCAGACGGGCAAGGAAGTGACGGTTGCCACGCATATCCTGAAATGGGTGGCGGCGTAGCAATCCCGGACGGGTTTGCCTCCGGCGAACGCGCCGTTCACGGGTCGAGCGGCGGCGTGTCGGCTTCCACCACGCTGTCCGGCAAGCTCAACGTAAAGCGCACGCCCTCGCCCGGCTCGCTGCTGGCCGTGATGCTGCCCTTCAGGCTGCGGGTCACGATGTTATATACGAGGTGCAGCCCCAGGCCGCTGCCGCCCTGTCCGCGGGAGGTGGTGAAAAACGGCTCGAAAATCCTGCCGAGGTTCTCGCGCTTGATGCCCTTGCCGTTGTCGGTATAGGTCAGCACGGCGGTTTGCTTTTTGGTCTTTACCGTGATGGCGATCTCGCCTTCCTGTCCTTCGTCGAAACCGTGCAGCAGCGAGTTGATGATCAGGTTGGTGAAAATCTGGCTCAAGGAACCCGGCATGGTATTGATCCGCAGCGCCTCCGGGCACTGGATGGAAACCTTGATCTTCGTTTTCTTGAGCCGCGGCGTGAGCGATACGACGATGTCCTTGAGATAGGCTTCCAGGGCCACCTTCTGCCAGGTTTCGCTGGACTGGTCCACGGCGATTTTCTTGAAGCTCTGGATCAGGTTCGCCGCGCGCATCAGGTTGGAGAGAATGATCTGCACCGTTTCCTTGCTGGCGTCGATGAAATTCGTCAGGTCCGATTTTTTCATCGTTCCCGCGGCGAAGGCTGCGGCCAGCGTCTTGGTCGATTCTTCCAGGTGCGAGGCGGCGGTGACGCTGATTCCCAGGGGCGTGTTGACCTCGTGCGCGATGCCCGCCACGAGCGAACCCAGGGCGGCGAGTTTTTCGCTCTGGATCATCTGGTCGGTGGCGTTTTTCAGGTTGGAGAGCGCCTTCTGCAATTGCTGGTTGCTTTCCTGCAGATCGCGGGTCTGGTTCTCGACGTGGCGCTGCAAGGTCAGGTTATGCACGAACATCGAGTAGGAATCGCCGATCGAATTGGTCGAGCGTTCCACCCGGCCCATCAAAGCCTGGTTGATTTTCTCCAAAGTGGCGACCTTGCGTTCGAGCGCCGCGATCCGCGCCGGGTCCGCCAGGTTTTGCTCCGGGCCGTTCACTGGGGTTCGTCTCCCAATATCAGGGCGGTGAGCGTGTGGTTGACGTGCACGGCGCCGAATTGCTCGCCATAAGTGGAAAAACCAATGAACGGATATTGCGCCAATACCTGTTTCACCCGATCGAGTTCGCCGTGCTGCTGCATTTCCAGGCGCCGCAGGATGCAGTCGCTGCCGAGGATCAGCACCGGCTTGGCAATGCTCTCGCAGACCGTGGCCAGCCCCTTCTCCAGATTGTCGACCAGGGTCGTGGAATGCTGGGCCACGGTGAGCACGAGGCCGGTGTCGATGGTGCAGAAAAAGGTCAGGCTGCCGTCCGGATTCACTTTCTGGATCGAGCGCACGTAATACTCGCCGCCGATCTTCAGCATCACCGGATGGGAAGCGAACACTTGCGGGGTCAGCTTGTCGACGGTCATGCCGACAGCGTCGGCGTAGCCATCGACGGCGGGCATGCCGTTGATTTCCGTGACCGTGCGGGTCGCCACCTCGGCGTCGGTGATGACCAGGCGCGCGTCGGTCGGCTCGAAGTGCTGGATGTGCGCCGGCATGAACGGCAGGGTGGTCTCGAAGAGGGCGAGCACGGCGGCGTTCTCGTGGAAGGCGCCGTCGTGATAGACCCAGGTATGCCCGAAATCGAGGTTGTCGCCCGCCGAGGCGCCGATCAGCGGGATGCCCATCAGAACCTGGTTGATGATGGCGATGACGTTCTCTTCGAGCTTGGACAGGCCATCGATGAGCAGCAGGATGAAGCTGTTCTTGCGGTTTACTTCGACGAACGCGTCCAGCTCCTTGGGCGCGGCGCTATCGACGAAGGCGCGCAGATCGCTGACGAAGACCGGCTTCATCGTCAGTTTTTCGGAAACGATGGCGGTGCACACGATGGAATCCTCGATATACCCCTCGCCGCCGAGAATTTCGCCAGCGGTCGTGCAGCCGATGACCGGGCAGTCGAAAGTGGCCTTGATCGCCTTGCCCAGGACGGCGCGGTCGTACTTCGGCGAACAGAAAAAGATCAGGGCGTCGGGTTCGATGCCGCCGAGCTGCGCCGCGAGTTCCTTGACGGCTTTTCCAGCGTCGAGATCAAAACTCCTGCCGAACTTGACTTCGATGGCGGACATGTCTGGCTCTCCTCTTTTCGATTGATTTTTTCAATTAATTTTCCAATTCGCCGCGCGTCGCGGGATGGTCCTTGAAACTTTCACGGATTTCCATGATTTCTTCCTTGCGCGCCAGGAAGAGATCGATCAAATCCGGGTCGAACTGCTTGCCGCGTTGTTCTTCCATGTAAGCGAACACCTCGTCGATACTCCACTCGGGCTTGTAGCAGCGCGGACTGCCGAGCGCGTCGAACACGTCGGCGATGGCGGTGATGCGTCCGAAAATGTTGATTTCCTTGCCTTTCAGGCCGCGCGGGTAGCCCTTGCCGTCGTAGCGTTCGTGATGCTCGTGGGCGATGATGGCGGAGACGTCGAGGAGGCGGCTGCTGGAGCCGGAAAGCAGCCTCCGGCCGATCGACGAGTGATCCTTCATGACCTCGAACTCTTCGCGGGTCAGTTTCTCCGGTTTGTTCAGGATCGAATCGGGAATGCCGACTTTGCCGATGTCGTGCATCGGCGCCGCTTCCTTGAGCGTTTGCGCCTCGTTTTCGTCCAGGCCCGCCGCGCGCGCCAGCATATAACAGTATTCCGCCACGCGCCGCACGTGATTGCCGGTCTCCTCGGAGCGGGTTTCCGCCAGCGCGCCGATGCGCTCGACCACTTCCTTCTGGGTGCGTTCCAGTTCGGTGGCGAGGGTGATGTTGTCGAAGGCGATGGCGACGTTGGAACAGAAGATGCGCAGGAGATCCTTGTCGAACACGCTCAGGTCGCGCGTGCCGTCGACGTAGATGACGTTGCCCGCGCCGCCGCCGCTCAGGAAAAAGAGCACGATGTGATCGTCGGCGAAAATATCCTTGCCCGAGGCGGTGGCGGCATGAATGTCGTCGAGGATGTTTTGCGGCAGGGCCTCCTCGATCAGGCGTCCGCTGTAATCGGTGTAGCCGCCGATCCCCGCGAGGATGCGCAGGCGATCGGCGCCGTTGTCCCTGGCGAACCGCCCCGAGCCGCAGCAGAAGGCGTTGCTGCTGAGTTTCAGCAGCGACACCAGTTGCGTCAGCACGCCCTGGACGAAGCGTTCCATCGACTGGACCTTGAAGATGCTGGCCGAGGCGCTGATGATCTGTTCGAGCCCGTTCCGGTTCTGCTCGATGATTTCCAGGTCGGCGTACGCGCGCAGGCCCGCGACCACCGAGGTGAACAACTTGCGCGAGGTGAATTCGGTCTTGGTCTTGTAGTCGTTGATGTCGTATTCGAGGATCACCTGCCGTTCCGGCGCCTGCCCGGGCTGGCCGGTGCGCAGGATGATGCGGGTCATGGTGTTGCCGAGGGTGTTGCGGACATGGCGCACCACGTCCAGCCCGGCGTTCTCGGTCTCCATGACCACGTCGAGGAACACCAGGGCCGTGTCCGGATGTTCCGCCAGGAGCGCCTTCGCTTTTTCGCCGCTATAGGCGCTCAGGAACTCCAGGTCGCGATCCTCGAACCTGAAACCGGAAAGCGCGAGACGGGTGATCGTATGGACTTCCGGCTCGTCGTCGACGATCATCACTTTCCAGGGCTTGGAAAATTTTTCTTTGGATCGCACGACTTGGGTTGCCGGGTCGTCTTCCTCCGCGAAAAGAAGTGCGTCGTCGTCCGCCATGATTCTCGTTTCTCGTGAAATACCGCCGGAAATATTTATCGCCCGATTATAAGAGCAAGGACGGGAAATTCAAATTACTTTTCCGGCCTGTCCGGGCCGGGAATCGAGAATCGATATTGGCAGTGGGCGGAAAGGCCGCGGGATCGAAGCGGAAACCCCGCCGCGCGGTAGCGGCGCGGCGGCGGATGGGGTGGGGCGCTTTTACCCCCGCTTTTACCACCGCTTTTACCGCCATTCTACCCCAGCGCATCCAGCGCCTTGGCGAGGCTGGCGACCGTCCTGTCGGGGTTATGCAGTTTGTCCAGTCCGAACAGGCCGAGGCGGAAGCTGCGAAAATCGGCCGGTTCGTCGCATTGCAAAGCCACGCCCGAAGCGGCCTGGATGCCGGCTTCGACGAATTTCTTGCCCGACTGCATGTCGGGATCGTCGGTGTAGCAGACGACGACTCCCGGCGCGTGATAGCCCTCGGCGGCGACGCTCGGGTAGGCGCGCGAGGCGAGCAGTTCGCGCACGCGGCGGCCGAGTTCCTGCTGTTCGGCGTGCAGTTTCTCGAAACCGTACTGCTCGTTTTCCAGCATCGCCTCGCGCACCGCCGCCAGCGCGTCGGTGGGCATGGTCGCATGGTAGGCGTGAGCGCCGCTCTCGTAGGTCTCCATGATCGAAAGCCATTTCTTCAGGTCGCAGGCGAAGCTGGTGCTGGTCGTGCCGTCGATGCGCTCGCGCGCGCGTTCGCCGAGGACCACGAACGCGCCGCAGGGCACCCCGCTCCAGCCCTTCTGCGGCGCGGTGACGATGACGTCGACATTGCAGGCTTGCATGTCCACCCAGACGCATCCCGAGGCCACGCAGTCGAGCACGAAAAGGGCGTCGATTTCGCGCGCGACGGCGCCCACCGCGCGGATATAGTCGTCCGGCAGCATCAGCCCGGCGGAAGTCTCGACGTGCGGGGCGAAAACGACCGCCGGTTTTTCCTTGCGCAGCGTCGCGGAGACTTCATCCAGCGGCGCGGGAACGAAGGGCGCCCTGGAACCGCTGCCTTGCTGCCGCGCCTTGAGGACGATGCTTTCGGAGGGGATGGCGCCCATATCGAAGATTTGCGTCCAGCGGTAACTGAACTGCCCGTTTCTCAGCACCACGACCTTTTTCCCGGTGGCGAACTGGCGGGCGACGGCTTCCATGCCAAAGGTGCCGCTGCCGGGCACGATGGCGGCCGACTTTGCCTTGTAGGCTTTCTTCAGCAGGCGGGATATGTCGCGCATAACGCCCTGGAAACGCTTCGACATGTGGTTCAGGGCGCGATCGCTGTACACCACCGAATATTCGAGCAGTCCATCAGGATCGGGATGAGGGAGCAGGGCGGTCACGGTTTTCTCCTGGTTGCGATGAACAAGCCCCGGATTATCGCAAGAAACGCGCGGCGACGCGAATTCATCCTGGTGTAGGGCGTGAAAGGGGAAAACGAAGCGCCTCCCGCCGGTCGTTTTCACGGCGCAACGCGCCGCACGATTCAAGGGCCGCGGAATACGATGAGCGGCGGCGATGCCGCCGGAGAGAACGACCGGCGGATGGCGCTGCGCTTTCCCGCCCTACGGTTTCTATCCCGCCTCTGATCGCCAATGCGCCACGCATTATCGAGCGGCCTTGCCGGCAACACTATGCTATGGTGTTCTATGCCTTCGATATCGTGTTTCCGGTTCAACAGCATCCATGCCAGACGCTTCCTCTTTCTCTTCCTCTTTCTCCTCCTTTTTCGACCGCGCCGCAGGCGAATGGGATGAGCGCCCGACTTTCCGGCAACTGTCTGCCGTGCCGCGGCGCTTGCTGCGGGCCGTGCCATTCAGGGCGGATCAGCATTGGCTGGATTTTGGCGCGGGCAGCGGCTTGCTGGCCGCCGCCATTGCGCCACGGGTGCGGCGCGTGACGGCGCTCGATACCTCGGCGCAAATGCTGCGGGTACTCGACGAAAAGAACGTCCCCAGGGTCCGTACCCTGCGCGCGGATATCTTTGACGGCCTGCCGGACAGTTACGATGGCGTCGCCAGTTGCATGGCCTTGCACCACGTGGCGGACACGGCTTCGCTGCTGCGGGTTTTCCATCGGCACCTGAAGCCGGGAGGATTGCTGGCGTTGGTGGATCTGTACCGGGAAGACGGCAGTTTCCACGGCGACAAGCTGGCCAGGGACGTATGCCATTTCGGCTTTGAACCCGACGCGCTGCGGGCGCTGGCGCAAGAGGCCGGTTTTGTGGACCCACATTTCGAGGAAATCCTGCGATTGGAAAAAAATGAGGGGCGAATCTATCCTCTTTTCCTGATGCAGGCGCGCAAGCCTTGATCTGTCGCAAGCATCGAGCGTGTTCCAAGAAGCTGTTTTAAAAAAATTAGTACGAGAAATGCTTAGATCCCAAAAACCTCAATTCAAGCCCTGGGGGAAGGTAGGGCGGTTTCTCCGAAACCGCCGCCACCCGGCGCGCTCGGAGATCGCGCCCTACCCTGGATGATCCCTCTGCTTCTCAAAC
>JAISQQ010000249.1 GCA_031274075.1 Accumulibacter sp. | reverse complement strand
CTGCCGCGCATGCCTTTGAGAAGCTGTTTTAAAAAAATGGGTACGAGAAATGCTTGGATCCCAAAAACCTCAATTCAAGCCCTGGGTGAAGGTAGGGCGGTTTCTCCGAAACCGCCGCCGTCCGGCGCGCTCGGAGATCGCGCCCTACCCTGGATGCCGCCCCCTGACCGGGTGAAGGTAGGGCGGTTGCTCCGAATCCGCCGCCGGCCGGCGCGCTCGGAGATCGCGCCCCACCCTGGATGCCGCCCCCTGACCGGGTGAAGGTAGGGCGGTTTCTCCGAAACCGCCGCCCCCCCGGCGCGCTCGGAGATCGCGCCCTACCCTGGATGATCCATCGGCTTCTCAAATGTCTTTCTGATTTCCAAAACAGCTTCTCAGAAGCTGTTTGCGATCTTCTCTTGAACGTAAAGTCGACCGGTGTGCGTGAAAACAGCGACGGTTCCGCACCCACGCCCAGGCGAGCCGGAAACCCGCGCCGCAGGAAAATCACCACGACGCCAACGACGCCACAGAGTACGATGGCCTTGCCGCGCTCCCAGGGAGAAAGATCGCAAACAGGCGCTAACGCTTTTTCCCCGCGCGCGCCGTGCCTGATCGCTTGGCGCCCTCCGAACGCAGTCCGGCGAGATAGCTGTCGATGATTTCGGCGCCGGCGTCGAGCAGGGAGAATGCCGTTGGGTCGAGGGTCCAGTTGACTACCAGGCCATCCACCACGGCCATCATTCCGATGGCGGCGGTGTGCGGATCGGCTTGCGGCGACAGGAATCCGAGCTCTTGGGAGGCGCGGAACGCCGTCACGCCGATGCTGAGGAAGCGGCGGCCGCGTTCGAGATGCCTGTCGCGAATCTCCACCATTTCGCCGACGTACTCGCACTTGTGCCAGGATATCTGGATGATCCGGCGGTAGCTCGGATCGTTGGCCACGCGGTCGAAGAAATAAAGCGTCAATTCGCGCAGCATTTCGACCGGATCGTCGTAGTGATGCTGCCGCAGTTCGTCGTGCTTGGCTTCCATCACGCCGAAGGTCCGCTGGGCCATGGCGTCGAACAGGTCGAGCTTGTTGACGAAATGCCAATAGACGGCGCCGCGGGTGACTCCCGCGGCGGCGGCGATTTCCGCCAGCGAGGTCTTGCCGACGCCGCGCTCGTGGAAAACGATTTCGGCCGCGTCCAGAATCGCGTTGCGCGTGAGCAGCGCTTCTTCCCTGGTTTTCCTGACCATGCCGTTCCTTCTCCGCTGTGTTCCGTGTTTTCCATGTGGCAGGCGCGTTGCCATCCCATCGGAAATATATTACAACATATTTCATACATTCAAGAATGTATGTTGAAATTCGTGTATAATCATTCACTCGTTTTTCCTATCCGCCCCGCTTTTTACTATGATTGCGGCGTTCATCGCCATTCATCGCGCCTTCCGATGTTCCGCCGACGATCCCCGTCCATCTTCTTCTGAGGAAACACCCATGGTTGACAAGTATCGTGCTCCCGTTGCCGCCCTTGTTTTCGCGGTGCTGCTGACCGCCTGCGAGCAGCAGGGGCCGCCGCCGGCCCGGGCCGGCGTCACGCCGTCGGTCTCCGTGGTGACCATCGAGGCGCAGAAACTGACTTTGTCGACCCAGTTGCCGGGGCGCACCGCGCCCTTGCGGATCGCGGAAATCCGTCCCCAGGTCAACGGGCTGATCCTGCGCCGGCTGTTTACCGAGGGGACGGACGTCAAGGCCGGAGAGGTGCTTTACGAGATCGATCCGGCGCCGTTCCGGGCGGTGCTGGATACCGCCCTGGCCGGGCAGGCGCGGGCCGAGGCCAACCGCCATTCGCTCAAGTCGCGGGCCGACCGCGCCAGGGCGCTGCTGGCCGACAAGGCGGTCAGCCAGCAGGATTACGACGATGCCGACGCCGCCCTGAAGCAGGTCGACGCGGATATCGCGTCGTGGAAGGCGCAGGTGCAGACGGCGCGCATCAACCTGGGGTATACCAAGGTGACGGCGCCGATCTCCGGGCGCATCGGCAAGTCGAGCGTGACCGACGGCGCGCTGGTGACGGCGTTCCAGCCGGTGGCGCTGGCGACCATCCAGCAGCTCGATCCGATCTATGTCGACGTGACGCAATCGACCAGCGATCTCCTGCGTCTGCGGCGGCGCTTCGAGTCGGGCGACCTGCACGCCAGGGGGACGGACCTGAACAAGGTCAGATTGATCCTGGAAGACGGCACGGAGTATCTGGAGGATGGCGTCTTGCAGTTCCGCGACGTCTCGGTCGATCCCTCCACCGGGTCGGTGACGCTGCGCATGGTGTTCCCCAATCCGGACGGCGTGCTGCTGCCGGAGATGTTCGTCCGCGCGGTGATCACCGAAGGGACCAACAGCCAGGCCATCTGCATCCCGCAGCAGGGCGTGCTGCGCAACGCCAAGGGCGATCCGTATACCTTCGTCGTCGGCGAGGGAAGCAAGGTCGAGATGCGCCTGCTGTCGCTGGAGCGCGAAGTCGGCAATCAATGGCTGGTCGCCGACGGCCTGAAGGTGGGCGACCAGGTCATCGTCGAGGGGCTTCAGGCGCTACAGATGCTGCGTCCGGGAACGCCGGTCACGGTCAAGGCGGAGCCGTTCAAGCCCGCCGCGGCGGCGAAATAAGGAGGCTGTGCCATGCTTTCGCTTTTTTTCCTGAAAAGGCCCGTTTTCGCCTGGGTGATCGCCATCGCCATGATGGCGGTCGGCCTGCTGGCGATCCACAGCCTGCCGATCTCGCAGTATCCGCCGATCGCGCCGCCTTCCATCTCGGTGGGCGCGTTCTATCCGGGCGCGTCGGCGGAAACCGTGGAGAACACGGTGACGCAGATCATCGAACAGAAGATGACCGGCCTCGACGACATGCTCTACCTGTCGGGCCAGAGTTCTTCTTCCGGCTCGGCGCGTCTCGAACTCACCTTCGCGCCGGGCACCGATCCGGACATCGCCTGGTCGAAGGTGCAGAACAAGCTGCAACTGGCGATGGCCAGCCTGCCCGAGGTGGTGCAGCAGGGCGGCGTCAGCGTCAGCAAGTCGACGCGCAACTACCTGATGGTCGTCGGCCTCATTTCCGAGGACGGCAGCATGAAAGGCGTCGATCTCCAGGATTACGCGCAATCGACCCTGGAAAAGATCCTGTCGCGCGTTCCGGGCGTCGGCGAAGTCGAGATTTTCGGTTCGCAATACGCCATGCGCGTGTGGGTCGACCCGGACAAGCTGATCAAGTACCACCTGACCATGGCCGAGGTGATCGCGGCGCTCAAGAGCTACAACGTCGAGGCGTCCGCCGGGCAGTTGGGCGGCGCGCCGTCCATTCCCGGCCAGCGCATGAACGCCTCGATCGTCATCCAGCATCTGCTGCAGACGCCCGAGCAGTTCGCCAGCATTCCGCTGCGCGCCAACCCCGACGGCTCGATCGTGCGCGTCAAGGACATCGGCCGCACCGAACTCGGCACCGAGCGCTACGACATCGAAGGAAAGTACAACGGCATGCCAAACGTCGGTCTGGCGATCCGCCAGGCGGCGGGCGCCAACGCGCTGGAGACGGCGGACAACATCAAGAACAGGCTCAAGGAGATGGAGGCCTTCTTCCCGCCCGGGATGAAGGCCGTCTATCCCTACGACACCACGCTGTTTACCAAGGTGGCGATCGATGAAGTCTATAAAACGCTGGTCGAGGCCGTCGGGCTGGTTTTCATCATCATGTGGCTGTTCATGGGCAACATCCGCGCCACGCTGATTCCGACCATCGCGGTGCCGGTGGTGCTGCTCGGCACCTTCGCCGTGCTCGCGCTGTTCGGCTTCTCGATCAACATGCTGACCATGTTCGCCATGGTGCTGGCGATCGGGCTGCTGGTCGACGACGCCATCGTGGTGGTCGAGAACGTCGAGCGGATCATGGCCGAGGAAGGCCTGCCGCCGCGGGAGGCGACGGCGCGCTCGATGAAGCAGATCACTCCGGCGCTGATCGGCATCGGCGTGGTGCTGGCGGCGGTGTTCATGCCGATGGCCTTCTTCGGCGGCTCTACCGGGGTCATCTACCGGCAGTTCTCGGTGACCATCGCCGCGGCGATGCTGCTTTCGGTCGTCGTGGCGCTGATCCTGACGCCGGTGCTCTGCGTCTCGCTGCTCAAGCCGGTGGCCAAGGGACACGAACCGGCGGAAGCGGCGATCTGGTTCCTGCGCCCGTTCTTCATGTGGTTCGACCGCGCCTTTTTCGGCTTCCGCGACTGGTACGTCAAGGTAGTCGGCGCCGTGCTCGCCCGCCGCCTGCGTTTCGTTTTCCTGTACCTGCTGATCGTCGCGGGTATGGGCTACCTGTTCCTGCGCATGCCGACGGCCTACCTGCCGGACGAGGACCAGGGCGTGGTGATGATGCAGGCCATATTGCCATCGGGATCGACGCTCGAACAAACGATCGGGGTCGTGGACAAGGTGCTCGGAGAACTGGCCGTTCAGGAAAAGGATGCGCTCGAATCGGTGATGGGTGTGGCGGGCGTCAGCTTTTCCGGCCAGGGCCAGAACATGGGCATGGCCTTCGGCAAGCTGCGCGACTGGGAGGAGCGGAAGACGCCGGAACTCAAGGCCAAGGCCGTGACGCAGCGCGCCATGGCGATCACTTCCCGGATCAAGGAAGCGATGGTCTACGTCCTGATGCCGCCGGCGGTGGTCGAACTGGGCACTGCCACCGGCTTCGACTTCCAGTTGCAGGATCGCGGCGGCCTCGGCCACCTCGAACTGATCGCGGCGCGCAATCAACTGCTGGCGATGGCGGCGCAGGACCCCCGCCTGCAGCGGGTGCGGCCGAACGGCATGGACGACACCGCCGAGTATCACATCGACATCGACTGGGACAAGGCCGGCGTGCTGGGCGTGCCGATCACCAGCATCCACAGCACCATCGCGGCGGCATTCGGCGGCAGTTACGTCAATGACTTCGTGCAGGGCGGGCGGGTGAAGAAAGTCTATCTGCAGGCCGACGCCCCTCACCGGATGCTGCCCGCCGACGTGGAAAAACTGCAAGTGCGCAATACCCTGGGCAAGATGGTGCCGTTTACCGCCTTCGCTTCGGCGCGCTGGGTGCAGGGAGCGCCGCGGCTGGAACGCTTCAACGCCTTCCCGTCGGTCAACATCCAGGGTGAACCCGCGCCCGGCTACAGCACCGGCGACGCCATGCTGGCGATGGAGGAACTGACCGCCCAACTGCCGGCGGGCATCGGCTACGACTGGACGGGATTGTCGTACCAGGAGCGCATGGCGAGTTCGCAGGCGCCGGTGCTGTACGCCTTCTCGTTCTTCGTCATCTTCCTGTGCCTCGCCGCGCTCTATGAAAGCTGGCCGATTCCCATCGCCATCCTGCTGACGCTGCCGCTGGGCGTGATCGGCGGGGTGATCCTGTCCGACCTGCGCGCGATGCCGAACGACGTGTATTTCCAGATCGGCATGTTGACCACGCTCGGCCTGACCACCAAGAACGCCATCCTCATCGTCCAGTTCGCCAAGGCGCAGGTCGAGGCCGGCGTCGGCCTGATCGAGGCGACGCTCGAAGCCGCCAAGCTGCGCCTGCGGCCGATCGTCATGACCTCGCTGGCCTTCGGCTTCGGCGTGCTGCCGCTGGCATTGGCCACCGGCGCCGGCGCCGGCGCGCAGACGGCGATCGGCACGGCGGTGCTCGGCGGCATGGTGACCTCGACGGTGCTGGTGATCTTCTTCGCGCCGCTGTTCTATGTGATGATCTACAAGCTCATGACCCGGCGTCATGGAGGCCGGAAAGGCATCGACTTTGCCGAAGAGCTGCGCACGGGCCAGGACCGGAGAAGAGCCGACAGCAAAGGCGTCAAGCCGGCGGACGACAGACGCTCGGGCCGCGACCGGAGAAGAGATGACCTGGTGGAAGGGAGTGCTCATGAATAAGCTTTCGTTTTCGGCGCTGCTCGCCGCGCTGCTCGCGCTCGGCGCGTGTTCGCTGGCGCCGGAGTATCGGCGCCCCGAGTCTCCGGTGGCCGGAGAATGGCCTTCCGGAGCCGCCTATATCCCCGATGGGCCGGATTTTCCCCAGGTCGCCGATCTCAAGTGGCGGGATTTCTTTACCGACGCGGTGCTGCAAAAAATCATCCAGCAGGCGCTGGACAATAATCGCGACCTGCGCCTGGCCGCGCTCAACGTCGAGCGCGCGCAGGGAATGTACGGCATCCAGCGCGGCGATCTCTTCCCGTCGTTCGGGGCCAATGGCGGCAGGACGCGGCAGCGCCGCTCGGCGGACCTGATCGGCGCGGGAGAGCCGCGCGTGGCGACGCAGTACAGCGTCGATCTCGGTTTCGCCGCCTGGGAACTCGATTTCTTCGGACGCATCCGCAGCCTCTCGGAACAGGCGCTGGAAGAATACCTGGCGACCGACGAGGGGCGGCGCGGCGCGCAGATCGCGCTGGTCAGCCAGGTGGCGCGGACCTACTTCCTGCTCGCCGCCGACGGGGAAAACCTCGCCCTGGCCCAGTCGACGCTGGACAGCCAGCAGGCGGCGTATGCCCTGATCAAGAGGCGTTTCGACGTCGGCATGGTTTCCGACCTGGATCTGAAGCGGGCGCTCGTTCCGGTCGACACGGCGCGCGCCGAAGTCGCGCGGTATACGCAACTGGCGGCGCAGGATCTCAACGCGCTGGTGCTGCTCGCCGGCGCGCCGGTTCCCGAGGAATGGCTGCCTACGGGCCAGCAGGCGGCTGGCGTGTTGAAGGACGTGGCGACCGGCGTGTCTTCCGAGGTGCTGCTGCTGCGCCCCGACGTCATGGCCGCCGAACATCGCCTCCGGGGCGCCTACGCGTCGATCGGCGCCGCGCGCGCCGCGCTGTTCCCGCGCATCAGCCTGACCGGCACGACGGGAAGCGCCAGCGGCGAACTGTCGCGCCTGTTCGCCAACGGCACGAGCACCTGGCTGTTCGCGCCGCAGTTCTCGCTGCCGATCTTCGACACGCGCCTCTGGGCGGCGCTGCGCGTCAGCGAGACGGAGCGCGAGATCGTGCTGACGCAATACGAGAAAACGGTGCAGACGGCGTTCCGCGAAGTGGCCGACGCGCTGGCCGTGCGCGGCACCATCGACGAACTGCTGGCGGCCCAGGAATCCCTGACCGCCACCGTCGCGGACGCCTATCGCCTGGCCGAAAAGCGTTACAACAGCGGCATCGAAAGCTACCTGAGCGTACTCGACGCGCAGCGTTCCCATTTTGCCGCGCAACAGTCGCTGGTGACGCTGCGCTACGCCAAGCTCGCCGCCCAGATCCAGTTGTACGCCGCGCTGGGCGGCGGGGCGGAATAGGTGTCAGGGATCAGAGGACAGGGATCAGAGGACAGTAATATTTGCGGGCGCGAAGCGCCCGGTAACTGAACTGATTCCTGATCCCTGATCCCTGATACCTGATTCCGGAATGACGGGGTCGAAATAAATTATAGAAGAGGCAATCTCATGGCGCGCACGATGGTATTTATCGATCATATGAATTTCCAGATAGCCCTGGCTTCGCTGTACAGCCCCGAACCCGCTCCGCGGCTGGACTATAACGAGCTGCCGCGCCAGATCGTGGCCGCGGTGAATGGCGGGGAATTGATGAAGACCCTGTTGTTCATCCCCAAACCCGACGATTTCCTGATGCAGGACGAGGGGCTGGAAAAATATTATCTCTGGGCAAGCGGCATGAGGGTGCAGCGCAATTTCGACGTGGTCGAAGGCGCGCACATGGCGCGCCCGAGCCGCCCGAACGTGCCGATGAACATAAAGGACAACGAAACCTATTACAAGGTCGAAAAAGGCACCGACGTCAATATCGCGATAAGCTCGCTGCGCATGGCCTTCTTCAACGCCTACGACAGCGCCGTTTTCGTCAGCGGCGACACCGATTACCTGCCGATCTACGAGACGCTGCGCATGATGGGAAAACTGGTGATGGTGGCGGTAGCGAGAGGCCAGTACATCGGACGCCTGATTCCATTCGTCGACGGTTACATGAACCTGGATCGCGCCTTCTTCGACAAATGCACCCTGAGAGAAAGATCCGCCCGCCGCGGAGCGCAATAGCCGGTTGCACGGGCAGGGCGTAGGGCGGATGCCATCCGCCGGTCGTAAACTCCGGCGCGAAGCGCCGCATTTCTTCAAGATCAGCGCAGGCTTTGCCCGCGGGAAAGACACGACTAAATTTTGTAATAATCTTTGAGGCGAAGGGTCGCGCGCGGGAGGGCGGGCGTCCATTCAGGAAGGGCGAACCGAAATCGGGGATCAGATGTCAGATGTCAGGAATCAGTGATCCTTGCGGCGGCTTCGCCACCGGTGGCTGGACTGATACCTGTCCTCTGATCCCTGATTCCTGAACACCAGCGGTTACAATCGACGGCATCCTGAGGTCAAGATGGAGCCAGATCAATGAGCGGGAACCTGTTTATCGTGTCGGCGCCTTCCGGCGCCGGCAAGACGACGCTGGTGCGTTTGCTGCTGGAAGGCGATCCCCGCATCGGGGTGTCGATCTCGCATACGACGCGAGCGCCTCGTCCGGGAGAGGAGGACGGCCGCGAGTATCACTTCATCGACGTTCCGGCTTTTCGGGAGAAGATCGGGCGGAACGAGTTCCTGGAGTGGGCGGAAGTTCACGGAAACTATTACGGTACTTCGAAGCGCTGGATCGAGGCGGAAATGGCCTCGGACCGCGACGTGCTGCTGGAGATCGATTGGCAGGGCGCGCGACAGGTGCGCAAGGCGTTTCCGCGCGCCGCCGGCATTTTCGTCATGCCGCCTTCGATGGCGGTGCTGGAGGCTCGCCTGTCCGGGCGGGGAACCGATTCGGCGGAGGTGATCGCGCGCCGGATCGCCGCGGCGCGAGACGAGATGCGGCATGCGGAGGAATTCGATTATGTTATCATCAACGACGGCCTGCAGCAGGCGGTCGCCGATCTCCAGACGATCGTGGGGGCCGCGCGGCTGCGTCACGCAAACCAGCGGCAGCGATACGCTTCGCTGTTCGCCTCACTGCTTTGATCGGAACCCAACATGGCACGAGTCACCGTAGACGATTGTCTGCAATGCATCCCCAACCGCTTCCAGATGACCCTGGCGGCCACCTATCGCGCCCGCCAGATCACCGCCGGCGCTTCGCCGATGGTGGAAACCAATCGCGACAAGCCGACGGTGCTCGCGCTGCGCGAACTGGCGCAGGACATGTACGGACTGGAAGTGCTCAATCGCGGCCACGCCTGACGTCCGGGAAGGCCGCGTGTTGATCGATGGCAAATTCCAGCGCCCTGGCCGATTTGGACGATTCCGGCCGTCCGCCGGAAAGAGCCGTCGTCAACTACGACTATGAGGATCCGGCGTACCGCGTCTTCATCGATTCGCTGAACTATCTCAAGCCCGAGGACATCGAGCTCGTCTGCGCCGCGTACCGCTTCAGCGACGAGGCGCACCGGGGGCAGAAGCGCCTTTCCGGCGAACCCTACGTCACGCATCCGCTCGCCGTGGCCGGCGCCCTGGCGGAATGGCGCATGGACGCGCAGGCCGTGGTCGCGGCGCTGCTGCACGACGTCATGGAAGATACCAAGGTCGACAAGGCGCGGATCAGCGAGCGCTTCGGCAAGGAGGTGGCCGATCTGGTCGACGGATTGTCGAAGCTGGACAAGATCGAGTCCCGCTCGTACCAGGACGCGCAGGCCGAGAATTTCCGCAAGATGCTGATGGTCATGGCGCGCGATCTGCGCATCGTGCTGATCAAGCTGGCCGACCGTTGCCACAACCTGCAGACGATGGCGGCGATGCGCCCGGACAAGCGCCGGCGGATCGCCCGCGAAACGCTGGAGATCTACGCGCCGATCGCCAACCGCCTGGGGCTCAACAACATTTCCCGGCAACTGCAGGATCTGTCGTTCGAGCACATCTATCCGATGCGCTTCCGGGTGCTGACCAAGGCGGTCAGCGCGGCGCGCGGCAATCGCCGCGAATTGCTGAGCAAGATACTCGAAGGCATCCACGGCAAGCTGGCCGAGGAGCATATCAAGGCCGGCGTGTTCGGCCGCGAAAAGAGCCTGTATTCGATCTACCGCAAGATGGCCGAGAAGCACCTGAGTTTTTCGCAGGTGCTCGACATCTACGGCTTTCGCGTCGTGGTCAAGGACATCGCCGCCTGCTACCTCGCGCTCGGCGCCCTGCACGCGCGCTTCAAGCCCGTGCCGGGGAAGTTCAAGGACTACATCGCCATTCCCAAGGTCAATGGCTACCAGTCGCTGCACACCACGCTGATCGGCCCCTACGGCACGCCGATCGAGATCCAGATCAGGACGCAGGCGATGCACCATCTGGCCGAGGAAGGCATCGCCTCGCACTGGCGCTACAAGGACAGCGAGGAAAGCGGCGCCGACCTGCAGAACAAGATGCACACCTGGCTGCAGTCGCTGCTCGAACTGCAAAGCGCGACCGGCGATCCGTCCGAGTTCCTGGAGCACGTGAAGGTCGACCTGTTTCCCGACGAAGTCTACGTGTTTACGCCCAAGGGCAAGATCCTGGCCTTGCCGCGCGGGGCGACGGTCATCGACTTCGCCTACGCGGTACACACCGACATCGGCCATCGCTGCATCGCCGCGCGCATCGACCACGAGCTGATTCCGCTGTCCGCCGAACTGGCCAACGGCAACCAGGTCGAGATCATCACCGCCCCCTACGCCAACCCGAATCCCGCCTGGCTCGGCTACGTCAAGACCAGCCGCGCGCGCAGCCGGATTCGCCAGTTCCTGCGCGGCATCCAGCAGGACAGCGCGAGTTCGCTGGGCGAGAGGATGCTGGACCAGGAATTGCAGGCGCTCGGCGTGACGCCGGCGGAAGTGCCGGCGACGGTCTGGGAGCGCATCATTCACGAATCGGGCGGGAAAACCCGGCTGGACGTCTACTCGGACGTGGGCATGGGGCGCAGCATCGCCGCGGTCGTGGCGCACCGTCTCGCCGAGCACCACGACATGCCCCAGCATCCGGCCCGGGCGACGGCGCCGCTGCTCATCCGCGGCACCGAGGGCGTGGCGATCCAGCTGGCTTCGTGCTGCCAGCCGATTCCCGGCGATCCGATCATCGGGCTGCTGCGCAAGGACCAGGGGCTGCGCATCCATACCCACGCCTGCCGGGCGGTGCGCAAGTCGCGCAGCACCGAGCCGCAGAACTGGGTTCGCGTCGAATGGGAACCCGACCCCGGCCAGTTTTTCGAGGTACGCATCAAGGTGACGGCCAAGAACGTCATCGGCATGGTCGGGCGCGTCGCCATCGGCATCGCCGAATCGGGCGTGAAGATCGACCAGGTGACCATGGACCGGAAAAAGCCGGGCCTGTTTACCGACGTCCATTTCCAGGTCCTGGTCCTGGGGCGCTCGCATCTGGCGTCGCTGATGCGCAGTCTGCGGCGCGTCCCGGACGTGGTGCGCATCACGCGCGAACAGGAGCCGTCCTGAAAGCGGCGATTCCCTGGGAGGCGCCGCGGCGGTCCGCGGGGAGCCGGTGTTTGCCGCGCGGCTATCGACGGCGATGCTGATCGACACGCATTGCCACCTCGACGCGGCGGAGTTTGCCGCGGATCGCGACGCTGTGGCGCGGGCCGCGGCGGCGGCCGGGGTCGCGGCGATGATCGTGCCGTCGGTTGCGCCGGAGAATTTCGCCGCCGTGCGCGCGTGTTGCGAGCGCCACGCCGGTTGTCATCCGGCCTACGGCACGCATCCCCTCTACGTCGATCGGGCCGGCGAGACGGCGTTCGACGCGCTGCGGGCCTGCCTGGACAGGGAAATGGGCGGAGCGCATCCGCCGGTGGCGGTCGGCGAGATCGGCCTGGATTTTTTCGTTCCGGGCTGCGATGCGGCGCGGCAGGAACGATTTTTCGTCGAACAACTGAAAATCGCCCGCGACTTCGATCTTCCGGTCCTGCTGCACGCGCGCCGCGCGGTCGAAGCCGTTCTCCAGCATCTGCGCCGGATCGGCGCGCGCGGCGGCGTCGCCCACGCCTTCAACGGCAGCCGCCAGCAAGCCGACGCCTTCCTGCGCCTCGGTTTCCGGCTCGGCTTCGGCGGCGCGATGAGCTTTCCGCGCGCCGCGCGCATCCGCCGGCTGGCTGCTTCGTTGCCGGACGAAGCCATCGTGCTGGAAACCGACGCGCCGGACATCCCGCCGGCGTGGCTCGCGGGCGGACGCAACACGCCCGCCGAACTGGCGCGCATCGCCGGCGTGCTCGCCGAATTGCGCGGGGCCGGGCGCGCGGAGGTGGAAGCCTCGACGACCGGCAACGCCGTTTCCACGCTGCGCCTGCCGGCCATCGGCGGCCAGCAAGGCACGGACGATCGTCATCGATCGGGCAAATGCCTGCAAGCTTGCCGCTTTAAGGAAAAGACGCCATAATTCAACCCGTTTCAGGCATAAGACACTGCGGGCGCGTATTCTGGTGGAGTCGATGGCGCTGGCCGCGGCAAAATTCGCGTTGAGCGAGAAAGGATTGGGCGTGGAAATCTATAAAGCAGATGTAGTTATCGTGGGAGGGGGCGGAGCCGGTCTGCGCGCAGCCATCGCAGTCGCCGAATCCGATCCGTCGCTGAAGATCGCGCTGGTCTCGAAGGTCTATCCGATGCGCAGCCATACCGTGGCTGCGGAGGGGGGCGCGGCGGGGGTCAAGCGCGAGGACGACAGCCTCGATTACCATTTTCATGACACCGTCGGGGGAGGCGACTGGCTGTGCGAGCAGGACGTCGTCGAGTACTTCGTCGAGCAGGCGCCGATCGAACTGACCCGTCTCGAACATTGGGGCTGCCCGTGGACCCGCACCGCCGACGGCCACGTCAACGTGCGGCCCTTCGGCGGCATGAAGATCATGCGTACTTGGTTCGCCGCCGACAAGTCCGGCTTCCACATCCTGCACACCCTGTTCCAGACCTCGATCAAGTATCCGTCGATCAAGCGTTTCGACGAGTACTTCTGCATCGACCTGCTGGAAGAGGACGGGCGCTGCCAGGGCGTCGTCGCCATCGAGATGGGTACCGGCGAATTCACCATGATCGAAGGCAAGACGGTGATCCTGGCCACCGGCGGCGCCGGCCGCGTGTTCCGCGAAAGCACCCTGGGCGGCATCGTCACCGGCGACGGCATGGCGCTGGCCTTCCGTCACGGCGTGGCCTTGCGCGACATGGAATTCATGCAATACCACCCGACCTGCATGCCGATCACCGGCCTGCTGTTTACGGAAGCCTGCCGCGGCGAAGGCGGCTACCTGGTCAACAAGGACGGCTACCGTTTCCTGCAGGACTACGGTCTCGGCCCCTTGCAGGACAAGCCGAAGAACAAGTACATGGAACTCGGTCCGCGCGACCGCCTGAGCCAGGCGTTCTGGCACGAGCAGCAGAAGGGCCGCACCATCGAGCATCCGGTGTTCGGCTCGGTGGTGCACCTCGACCTGCGCCACCTCGGCGAAGCCTACCTGCGCGAGCGCCTGCCGCTGATCTACGAGATGGCCGAGACCTTCATGGGCATCGACCCGGCCAAGGAGCCGATCCCGGTGCGTCCGGGCATCCATTACACGATGGGCGGCGTCAAGGTCGACGGCAAGTGCGAGACCTCGCTGTCCGGCCTCTACGCCATCGGCGAATGCGCCAGCGTCGGTATCCACGGCGCCAATCGCTTGGGCTCGAACTCGCTGACCGAGCTGGTGGTGTTCGGCAAGCTGGCGGGCGACGAAGCCGCCAAAAAAGCCCAGTCGCTGCCGCCGGGCAATTCGCCCAGCCTGCTCAAGCAGGCGCAGGAGGCCGAGCAGCGCGTGCTGGCGCTGAAGACCAAGACCGGCGGCACCGAGCGCATGTCGACCCTGCGCAAGGAGATGGTCAAGAGCATGGAGGACGGCTGCGGCATCTACCGCCTCGAAGAAACGATGCAGAAGACCTGCGACAAGCTGGGCGAGCTGCGCGAACGCTTCAAGAACATCAACCTCGACGACAAGACCAGCGTGTGGAATACCGACTGGCTGTACGCCATCGAGCTCGACTACCAGCTCGACGTGGCGCAGTCGATGGCGCATTCGGCGATCAGCCGCAAGGAATCGCGCGGCGCGCACCAGCGCCTGGACGGCGCCTACACCGAGCGCGACGACGTCAACTACCTGAAGCATTCGGAAGCCTACTACGTGCCGGGCAGCGCGCCGCGCATCGGCTACGGCGACGTGAAGATCACCAAGTCCCCGCCGGCCGCCCGCGCCTACGGCGCCGCCGGAGAGAAGGCAGACCAGGAAAGGAACGCATCCCATGTCTGAGCAAAAAATCATTGAAATCGAGGTTCTGCGCTACCTTCCGGAATCGGATCAGGCACCGCACTCGGAGGTTTACAAGGTGCCCTTCACCGACGACATGTCGGTGCTTCAGGGAGTGCAGTACATCAAGGACAACTTCGACGGCTCGCTGACCTTCCGCTGGTCCTGCCGCATGGCCATCTGCGGCAGTTGCGGCATGATGATCAACGGCATTCCGAAACTCTCCTGCGAGACCTTCATCCGCGATTACTACCCGCAGCGCATCAGCGTCGAGGCGTTGGCCCATTTCCCGATCGAAAAGGACCTGGTCGTCGATCTCTCGGGCTTCATCGAGAAACTGGAAGCGATCCAGCCGTACATCATCCCGAAGGAGCCGCGCACCGTCGAGGAAGGCGAGTACATCCAGACGCCGGCGCAGTTCGCCGAGTACATCCAGTACACTTCCTGCATCAACTGCGTGCTGTGCTACGCGGCCTGCCCGCATACCGCGCTCAGCCCCGACTTCATCGGGCCGGGCGCGATGGCCCTGCTGCATCGCTACAACATGGACTCGCGCGACGGCGGCAAGGCGCAGCGGATGGAACTCGCCGCCTCCGAGGATGGCGTCTATAACTGCAGCGCCGTCGGCTATTGCTCCGAAGTCTGTCCGAAGAAAGTCGATCCGGGCAATGCGGTCAACATCAACAAGATCAACGCGGGGATGGATTATTTCCTGCGTTTCCTGTCGCCGAAAGGAGGTGCCAAGTGAGCAAACGACGTCCCTATGTCCGTTCGATGGACGGATGGTGGAAGAAAAACCCGTACTACGTCGAGTACATGGTTCATGAGGGCACGGCCCTGTTCGTCATCGCCTACACCCTCGTCCTGACCGTCGGCGTGGTTCGCCTGGGCCAGGGCGAAGCGGCCTGGAACGGCTGGCTGGAGGCCATGCAGAGTCCGCTGTCGATCATCTTCCACCTGGTGCTGCTGGCGGCGATCGCCTACCACGCCTTCACCTGGTTCAAGCTCTTCCCGCTGACCACGCCGCCCCTCGTGCTCCAGGGCAAGAAAGTGGAACCCTGCGCCATCGTCCGCGCCGGCTGGACGGCGGGCGTCGTCGCGGCGCTCGCGCTGCTGGTCATTGTCTGGGGGATTGCCGCATGAAAACTCGTAAACGTTCCAACGCCCCCATTTTCTGGGGATTGTTCGGCGCCGGCGGCATGATGGCCGCGCTGTTCGGGCCGATGCTGGTGTTCATCACCGGCATCGCCGTTCCGCTCGGCCTGCTGCTTCCCGCCGGCACGATGAGCTACGCGAACATGCTGGCGTTTGCGCAGAACTTCATCGGCAAAGGCTTCATCTTCGCGGTAATCTTTCTCTTCATCTGGCACGCCGGACACCGCATCCACCATTCGCTGCACGAAGTCGGCATCCATCCCGGCATCGTTTCCAAGCTGCTGACCTACGGCCTGGCGGCCGTCGTCAGCCTGGTCGCCGGCGTGGCCCTGCTCGGGCTTGGTTTCTGAGCGTAGTGTTTTGTAGTTGGGTTGGGGGGTAGGTAAAGGCGGCAAGCATCGATGGTGAAGGCCATTCAAAACAAATCAAGGCCTTCACCGTGGTCGCCTATCAGGTATCAGATGTCAGGTGTCAGGTATCAGATCAGTTACCGGGCGCTTCGCGCCCGCAAGCGTTTCACGACCAAGCTGATCAGCGGCCAGAAGAGCAGCAGCATGGCCAGGGCCATGATCCAGGCGACGAGCGAGGAATTGTTCCAGAAAATGGCCAGCGAGCCTTTGGACATGATCATCGACTGCCGGAAAGCGTCCTCCGCCTTGTCGCCCAGGACCATCGCCAGGACCATCGGAGCGATGGGATAGCCGAGTTTCTTGAAGAGATAGCCGAGGATGCCGAA
>JAISQQ010000246.1 GCA_031274075.1 Accumulibacter sp. | reverse complement strand
GCGCCATTGGACATCCATCGCTACCGGGATCACGAAATAGCCGCCGAACGCTACGTCGGATACGACAAAGACGGCAATCCCTGCTTCACCGCCTACCGCTTCGGATTTTTCGAGCCGCGTTCCGACGACGACGAAGCGTTCTACACCGTGCTGGCCTACGGCGAATCCCTCGCCGCCTGGCGTCTGCGCGACGAGCGCTGGCTGATCTGGCGCGAAACCCGGAGCAAAGAAAACTGCGGCGAAGCAAAAAGTTTCTACCGCATCGGGAAAGAGATGCCAAGGTAGGCCGTGTCGCGCGTGGATGGATTACCCGGAACGAATGAGCCTGCGGCATGCCGCGGTGTTTTACCGGACAAGGCTCTTGTGGAGACCACAGGGCCGATCCACAAAACGGTGCTTTGCCGCCTTCATCGGGGCGCGAGCGCGGAATGATCGAGCAGGCGTTCCGCCTGTTCTTCGCAGCGGCGGACGACGCTTTTGTCCAGCGCGGTTTTCCAGCGCGAGGGGATGTGGGCTTCGTCATACCACGCGCCGGCCAGGGCGCCCGCGATGGCGCCGGCGGTGTCGGCGTCTCCACCCCGGTTGACGATGTCGATCAGGCAGGATTCGAAGCTGTTGGTGGAAAAGAAGGATTGAAAGACGGCAGAGAGTGTGTGCGCGACGTAGCCGCTGGGATTTTCCTGATGCCGCGCCTGGCTCCAGGTGTATTCCGTGTGGCGGGATTCCAGTGCGCTGGCTTCTGTTTTCAGCGCGTCCCATGAGCCGCCTTCCAGGGCGGCGTGCAGCATGTGGATCAGGCAGAGGCCGCCCGCGTCGGAGAGCGGGTTGTTATGGGTGACATGGGCCTGCGCTTTGAAGGCGGCGGAAATTTCGGCCTCGTCGCGGCCTGACGTAAGCAGCGCCACGGGCAATAGACGCATGATCGCGCCGTTGCCGGCGTCGTGTTCGCTGGGCAATGCCTTCGGAATGCCGGTTTGCCGAAAGCGGATGAGGTTGCGGCGCACGGTGTTGCCGATGTCGATGGGTTTGCTCCGCATCCAATTGTCGAACGCGTGGGCACAGGCCAGCGCGTCGACCTTGCCGCCGCTCGTCAGGATGGCTTCGCCCAGCGCCAGAGACATGGCGGTGTCGTCCGTGATCTGGCCGGGTTTCAGGTGCAGCCAGCCGCCGCCGGTGATTTCCTTGTGTACGCCGCCTTGCCGGGCAAAGTTGTGGCGGATTTCCCGCGGCGTGAGAAATTCCACCGTCGCGCCCAAGGCGTCGCCTATTGCCAGGCCAAGGTACGCCCCCCTTGCGCGTTTTCTCAGAATGTCCGCTTCAGGTTTCGGGCGCAAAGCAGTTGGCATAATCGGCACACTCGCCGCAGGAAGGCACCGGGCAAACGTAGATGCCGTCGCGGGCGCAATAGAAGCGGTAGATGAATTTTTTCCACTTCATGTCGCCGGTATTCTGGCGGGCGAGTGACGGAAAGGCGTTGAAGAGCAGGCGGGAGAGTTCTTCGCGGTTTGCCAGCCCCAAATCATGCCAGAGATGGTCGCTCCCCGCGCAGGCCATCGCCACGATGAAGGCCAGCCAGATTTCCGAAGGGAAACGCCCCGCCCGGTGCGTCAGCAGCAGGCTGACCAGATCCTGGCGTTCGGGCATGTCGTCCTCTACGATCTGTTCGGGCGGAATGAAGCGGGGAACCCGGCGGATGCCGGGAAAATAGAGATTCCACAGTTTTTCGAGTTCCGCTTCGGGCAACCCCAATGTCGCAGGCAACACGCCTTCCCCGCACAGATGCCCCGCCAGCAGGCTGGCCAGCACGGAACGGTTCGGGTCGGCGCGCGCGCCGGCGGCGGCTGGACGCGCGAGCAGTTCAGACAGGATCACGCCGCGCGGGTAAATGGCGCGGGCATTCATGGCGTTTTCTCTCTGCGTCGCCCACATGATCAATCCATTTCAATCAATTTCCACGCAGGGCCGCAGTTTTTCCAGAGGAATGCCGCTCAGGCTGCCAAGGGGATTCAGGGGAATGCCCAACTCGTCGATGATGGCGCATTCGATCGGGCAGATGGCGGCGCACTGCGCCTCGGGGAATTCGCCCGTGCATTCGCTGCATTGGCCGGCGTCGATGGAAAAAAACGGTTCGTCCTCGCTGATGGCCTGATTGGGACAAACATCCACGCAAGCCCAACAATTGACGCAGGCTTCGGTAATGGTAAGCGACATGCCGCCTTCTCCCTTGCCTTCAGGCGCGTTTTTGTCCGGAAAAAACAATGGAAGCGGCGGAGAGTTTGCCCGCTTCGAGCATTTCCCGATAGACGGCGATCACGGCGTTCTCGATAGGCTCCATGGCGTGTTCTCCGTTCGGCAAGATGCCCGCGGCTTCGAGCTGGCTCCACGGCTCGAAGCCGATTCGGGCGCAAAGCACCACTTCGCAACCGGAAAGCGCGGCAATGGTGCGCGCCAGTCTGGATTCGGCGGACGCTCCCTTGCTGTCGTCATCGCCGCAGGCATCGGCGCCGGCGCAGTAGCGATCGGTTTTGCGACGACCGATAAAGCGCGCGCCCGAGGAAGATGCTTCGTACACCAGAAATTCGCGGGCATGTCCAAAGTGCTGGTTGATCAGCCCTTGTCCGGTCGTGGCAACCGCCATCAGTATGGGGCGGGGGCGGGACGGGAGAGAGAGGTTTTCCGTTTCCGTCATCGGCGTGACGGTCGCCTTGCGGCCCGTATCTGCCGGTGAAACCGGCGTTGATCCCTTGAGCGCGCGTTTGCTTTCCAACTGGCTGATGATGGCCTCGCGGGTTTCTTTGCGGCGGGACATGGCGTCGGCATAGTTTATCGGCATCGCGTCGATTTTATCCAGCGCGAATTCCGCGCCCCGGTCTTCGCCCAGCAGGCCCACAGCGTCCGCCCGGCACTGGCGGCAGTGGCGCATCATTGCCATGCCGCCTGAGCACTCGTCCCGCAAGGCCCGAAGCTCCGCCGCCGTGGGGCTGCGCTGCTCCATGATTCCGTAATAAGTGCCGTGTTCCGCCTCGGCGATCAAGGGCATGACGTTGTGCAGGAAAGCGCCCTTGGCTTTGACCACGCGGGAGACTTCCTTCAGGTGCGCGTCGTTGACGCCGGGAATCAACACCGAATTGACCTTTACCAAAACGCCCCGCGCCGTGAGTATTTCCAGCCCTTTCTGCTGTTGCTCGATCAAGATGGCGGCGGCTTCCACGCCACGGAGGCGACGGTTCTTCCAGAAAATCCACGGATAAATCTTCGCGCCGATTTCAGGGTCGAGGCAGTTGATGGTGATCGTCACGTGATCGATATGGTGCCACGCGATTTCGTCGGCATATCGGGGCAGGTTCAGCCCATTGGTCGATACACACAATTTGATGTCCGGCGCTTTCAGAGTTATCTGGCGAAAGGTTTTGAAAGTGCGTTCCGGATTGGCAAGCGGGTCGCCCGGTCCGGCAATGCCCAGCACCGTCATCTGCGGAATGGCCGCCGCTGCCGCCAGTACTTTTTCGACGGCCTGGTCTGGCGTCAATAATTCCGATACCACGCCGGGGCGGGATTCGTTGGCGCAATCGTATTTGCGGTTGCAGTAATGGCACTGGATATTACAGGCGGGCGCGACGGCGACGTGCATACGGGCAAAATAATGGTGCGCGTCTTCCGAATAACAGGGATGATCCTGTACTCTGGCGCGGATGTGGCCGGGCAGGTGCGCAAGCGCATCGGGTGCCG
>JAISQQ010000223.1 GCA_031274075.1 Accumulibacter sp. | reverse complement strand
GCCTGGATCGGGCCGCGCCGCGAAGCGGCGTCGGCTTGGATGAATCATTGGCGCACACTCCTTCTACTCGCCAAACAATACGTAGACGGCGGCCATCGCGCCGGCAAACACCAACAACTCAACAACGCATCTCTTGCGAGCCCGGGAGACCGCGGCAGCGTCCGTTGCGCGCAACCTGGCGCCGGAAGCCTGCAGCAGGAAAACAAGCGCCACGCCCAAGGGCCACAGCAACAATGCGTACCAACTTCGAAGAACGAGGGCGGCGATGAGGCTGCCCCAAGTTGCCACTTCGAGCAGCAAGCTTACCAAGGCATGATACCAGCCAGAGACATAGCTCAAGCCGCCACACGACGGACACCGGGCTGGCCGGATACTGGTTGCATTGACCTTTTTCCAGATGGAAATCGTCAATGCCGAGCAATGCGGACATGTTTTCATGCAAGCCAAGCTTGAGCGAAGGGAACAAGGTCAAGCACCATACCAGAAGTGCTACGCATCGAGTGACTTGGGAAACAGTAAAAGACCAAAGCCAGATAATAGCGCAACGCCTGCAAACACAAGATAGGTCAACGAAATGTGGCGGCGTTGAATATAGTGAAACCACAGCCCAACTATGCCAACAGCCAAAACAAGTGCCACTGCACCAAAGATTGCAGAGCCGAGAAACCAAGAAGCCAAGAAAAGCGGCTGGTTCAGAAAACCTGACCGAAGGGACAGGCGTCGATAAGCCAACACCAGTTTCCGCTCTTGAATGCCAAACGACGCCAGAATTACGCAATAAGCAGCGGTAAACCCGGCAAAAGCTTGAGACAAGAAAAGCGCAACAAAGAAAGATACGCCGACACTGGCTATTACACGCCAAAAAATCAGAGCGCACAGAATCTCAAGCAACGCTTCCATGGATACCTCCGAGGTTTGACATGAGCGACGACCGTAAGCAAACGTAGCCCAAGCGCGTTTTGTTCGCACCCGATGGAACTTGAAACCCAACAAGTATGAGGCCAATTCCGGCTGTGTTTGGGATTCCTGGGTTCCGGAGGCCCGGCGATCGGGTTCATTTCTTCATGCGCGGTGAAAGGCTTTTTACCGCCACATCAGAACCTGAATATAAAATATTCTTGGCGACCGTTTACGACATTTGCGCAGGCGATGACCCTGACGACGCAAGCGATGATTACCAGGACCAGGAAGCGCCAAGCGATACTACTGGATTCTTCGTCGCGGGGTAAATCCCGTCAGCCCTTCTCCTTGAACGAGCGTTTCGGATAGACGTCGAAGCGGCTCGATTTTCCTTCCAGCGTGTAACTTGGCGCGACGTCGCCGAGCGGCGGCGCTTTCCTCGGGCGCTTCACCACGACGCGGTGCGTCGCCAGCGCCAGCGCCGCGGCCAGCAGTGCGGGCGCGTCGTCGTCGCCGACGAGTGGACGAAAGACGCGCATTTCCTTTTTCACCAGCGCGCTCTTGCCGCGTTGCGGAAACATCGGGTCCAGGTAGACGACCTGCGGCGGCTCGCCGCTCCAGTCGCGCATCGAGGCGACGGCGTCGCCTTCGCGCAGGCGCATGCGCGCCGCGACCGGCGCCGCGCCGGCGTCGTCCTGCGCTCGCCGCAGCCCGTCTTCGAGCAGCGCGGCGATCAGCGGATGCCGTTCGATCAGCGTCAGCTCGCAGCCCAGGCCGGCGAGCACGAAGGCGTCGCGCCCGAGTCCCGCGGTGGCGTCCAGGACGGACGGTCGCATGCCCGGCAGGACGCCCACCGCCCGGGCGATCATCTGCCCGCTGCCGCCGCCGAAGCAGCGCCGGTGGGCCGCCGCGCCGCGCGCGAAATCCACGCGCACCGGCCCCGGCGCGCCGGGGTGCCGCCAGGCCAATTGCAATCCGTCCGGCCCGAGCTGCAATTGAAGCTCGCCGTGGCCGCCGAACGGCAGGCCGAGACGCTGCGCCCAGCGCCGCGCCGCGTCCTCGCATTCGGGAACGAGCGCCGCGACGACCACCCCGCTGGCCGGATTCCGTGAGCGATTCATCAAAAACCGACTCCGGTCGGAAACCTCCCCCTTTCAGAAGCCGTTAGCGATCTTCTCTCTGGGAGCGCGGGGCACCCGCCTCGCTTTTGACCCGCGCCGTGACACTGCCGCTGCTGTTGCGGGGCTGGTGCCCCGCGCTCCCAGAGGAGATCGCCAACAGGTTCTTGGGGGATGGCTCGGCACGGGAGGGGTAAGCCCTTCCGTACTTCCGACCGTTCTTCCCGGCGCGTCACTCCCGGGCCGCCTGCCGGCCCAGGCTGACGCATTTCCTGGCCATGATGTCGGTCGGGTCGAGCACGGCGACGGTCTTGCCGGCCACCGGGAACGCTTCGTTCTGCGCCAGCAGCAGCGGCAGTTCCGTGCAGCCGAGAATGATCACCTCGGCGCCGCGCCGCGCCAGCGAGGCCAGGGCCAGCAGCAGATCGTCGGCGCACTCGCCGCTGGTGAATCCGGCCTTGACCCCTTGGGGACCGTAGATCGCGTTCATCACCCGCTCCTGGTTTTCCGCGTCGGGAACGAGGATTTCGAATCCGGCCGCGGCGATCGCCTCGTGGTAAACGTGGCTGGCGATCGTGCCGCTGGTCGCCAGCAGGCCGACTCGCGAACAGCCGCCATGATTTTGCCGGATGTACCCAGCGGTTTCGCGCAGCATATTCACGATCGGAACCGACAGGAAAGGCTGGATGCGCCCGATGAAGGCATGCGCGGTGTTGCACGGGATGGCGATGACGTCGGCGCCGGCGGCTTGCAGCCGCTTGCAGGTCGCATAAAGGGCGACGGTCGGGTCGGCGCCCTGGGCGATCAAGTGCGCGGTGCGGTCGGGAATCTGCGGATTCTGCTCGACGACCACCTTGAGATGCTCCTGGTCGCGTCGGGCCGGCGTGTTGCGCACGATCTTGTCGAGAAAATCGACCGTCGCCGCCGGACCGACCCCGCCGGCGACGCCGATCTTGAACGGTTTGGTCTTTCCGGCCAGCGGCGCACCGGCGGCGTACTCGGCGTAAACGCGCATCGAATCGACGATCGGAAAGCCTTGCGCCTGCATGGTTTGCGCCAGCGAGGCGATCGCCGCGTCGCCGGCAAGGATCGATTCCGCGCCTTGCCGCGCGAGATCCCGGCAGGCCGCGGCCAGCCGTTCGGCCGGGTCGGCTTGCTCCGCGCCAGCGATGAGCGGCGTCACGCAATCGCGCTGGACTTCGTCTCGCGGATAGAGCAGCGTCCAGTTTTCCCGCGGGAAATGACGCTCGAAGAAGCGGCCCTCGCGCAGGCGGTCCGCGCAGAGGACGCCGATCCGCCCGTCCGCCGGATGCCGGCGCGACAACTCGGCGCGCAAGGCGTCCATCAGGCCGACGATGGGCAGCACGGTCTCGGCCTCGATTTCCGCGATGAACGCCTGGCTCGAAAAACACGGCAGGAGCAAGGCGTCGACCTGGAACTCCTCGAAGCGCCGCACCGCGTCGAAGACCTGGATTTTCTGGGTGGTCCAGGGATCGACCTGCGGCGGACACGGCTCCTTTCCGTCGCCGGAAAAGCGTGGAAACAGGACGCCCGGCGGTTTTTCCCCAAACCGCGCCGCCAGCGCCGCGACAAACAAGTCGAAGAATCGCTCCGCCCCCGGCCTGTCGACCAGGCCGTAGCGCCGGTTTTCCGCTTGGCTGTTCATACCCTGCTCCTGATTACGAAAACGGGAATTAGACCACGAGCGCAAGGGACACGGCGAGAAAAGCTGGGGGGACAGGCCGATCGCACTATGCGGCGTCGTTTGCGTCGTGGCGATTTTCCTGGCGCGCGGGTCTCCGGCCCACCTGGGCCTCGGCGCAAAATCGTTGCCCAATCGTAGGGCGGGAATCAGGGATCAGGGATCAGGGATCAGGGATCAGAGGTCAGGGATCAGTGATTCTAGCGGGCGCGAAGCGCCCGGTAACTGAACTGTCCTCTGTCCCCTGTCCTCTGTCTTCTGTCCCCAGTCCCCTGTCCTCCGACACGACTACTTCTCGAACTTGGGAGCGATCAGGTTTTCGAAGGAGAAAATCTCGTCCCAATGCTCCTGCGTCAGCAGCTTGCGTTCCTTGACCACCACGTCATGCAGCGAGCGGCCTGTCTGGTAGCACTCGCGCGCGATCTCGGCGCACTGCTTGTAGCCGAGCGAGGGCTTGAGCACGGTGATGATGCCCAGCGAATTGAGCACCGTGTTGCGCGTATGCTCCGCGTT
>JAISQQ010000220.1 GCA_031274075.1 Accumulibacter sp. | reverse complement strand
TACAACATGGACGACCTGGAAGCCATGGAATTCCTCCTCGACAAGATCAAGGCCACCAAGAACAACGCCGAGTTCTTCGACTCCATGCGGCGCTGATTTCCAGAGGACAGAGGACGGAATGTTGCGGGGCAGGAGCCCCGCGTTTCCCAGGGCCATCGCACTCTCTCTCCATGAACGTAAAGTCGACCTGCGTGCGTGAAAACAGCGACGGTTCTGTAGGGCGGGAAAGCGCAGCGCCTCCCGCCGGTCCATTTCACGGCGCAACGCGCCGCATTATTCAAGGGCCGTCAAATACGATGAGCGGCGGCTGCGCCGCCGGAGAGAACAACCGGCGGGAGGCGCTGCGCTTTCCCGCCCTACGGTTTGGCGCCCACACCACGGCGATGCCCATGTCCTCGCGCGGAACCATCTGCTGGATCATGGCGAGGCGGGCAGGCTGGATGACGGCGGAGAGGGTGCCTTGCGCGGCGATCCGCAGCACAAGACCGATCAGACCGAGGTGGTCCGTGCCCAGGAGTAGCGTCGTGAGCACGGCGAGCAGGGCCGGGACGGCCTGGGCCAGCAGGTTTTGCCTGAGCCTGTCCCATCGGTCGGCGGCAACCCCGGCGAAGGGGCCGACGCGAAAGTGACGCGCCGGTATCTCAAGGATCACGGAATTCCCGTCGCCGAAGGCTCGAATTTTGCGCACGGCAACGAAAAATCATCGTAACTGATTGATTATAAAGGATAGCAACAACATGGCCCAATACGTGATGTCGATGCTGCGCGTCAGCAAGACCGTTCCCCCGAAGCGTCAAATCATCAAGGACATCTCCCTTTCCTTCTTCCCCGGCGCCAAGATCGGCCTCCTGGGCCTCAACGGCTCCGGGAAATCGACGGTGCTCAGGATCATGGCCAACGAGGACAAGGAATACGACGGCGAAGTGCAGCACCTCGCCGGCATCCGCATCGGCTATCTGCCGCAGGAACCGCGGCTCGACGCGGACAAGACGGTGCGCCAGGAAGTCGAGAGCGGCCTGGGCGAAGTGATGGCGGCGCGCGCCCGGCTGGAGCAGGTCTATGCCGCCTACGCCGAGGCGGACGCCGACTTCGACCGGCTCGCCGAGGAACAGGCGCGGCTCGAAGCGATCATCGCCACCGCCGGCGCCGATACGGAGAACCAGATGGAAATCGCCGCCGACGCTTTGCGCCTGCCGCCCTGGGAGGCGATGATCGGGCAGCTTTCCGGCGGCGAGAAGCGCCGCGTCGCGCTCACCAAGCTGCTGCTCTCCAAGCCCGACATGCTGCTGCTCGACGAGCCGACCAATCACCTCGACGCCGAATCGGTCGGCTGGCTGGAGCAATACCTCTGCCGTTTCCCCGGCACCGTCGTCGCGGTCACCCACGACCGCTATTTCCTCGACAACGCCGCCGAGTGGATCCTGGAACTCGACCGCGGCCGCGGCATTCCGTGGAAGGGCAACTATTCCTCCTGGCTGGAGCAAAAGGAAGCGCGCCTCGAAACCGAGCAGAAGCAGCTCGACGCGCACATGAAGGCGATGAAGCAGGAACTCGAGTGGGTGCGTTCCAATCCCAAGGCGCGCCAGGCCAAGAGCAAGGCGCGCCTTGCCCGCTTCGAGGAAATGTCGACCCAGGAATACCAGGCGCGCAACGAAACGCAGGAAATCTTCATTCCGGTGGCCGAACGGCTGGGCGACAAGGTCATCGAGTTCAAGGAGGTCAGCAAGGGTTTCGGCGACCGGCTGTTGATCGACCGGCTCTCGTTCACCGTCCCACCCGGCGCCATCGTCGGCATCATCGGCCCGAACGGCGCCGGCAAATCGACGCTGTTCCGCATGATCACCGGCGCCGAGCAAGCGGACAGCGGCCGCATCGACCTCGGCCCGACGGTCAGGATGGCCTACGTCGACCAAAGCCGCGAGAATCTCTCCGACGACAAGACCGTCTTCGACGAGCTTGCCGAAGGCCGCGACATCCTGCGCATCGGTAAATTCGAGATGCCAAGCCGCGCCTACATCGGCCGCTTCAATTTCAAGGGAAGCGACCAGCAGAAATTCGTCGGCAAGCTCTCGGGCGGCGAACGCGGCCGCCTGCACCTCGCCAAGACGCTGATGACCGGCGGTAACCTGCTGCTGCTCGACGAACCCTCGAACGATCTCGACGTCGAGACCCTGCGCGCGCTCGAAGACGCGCTGCTCGAATTCGCCGGCTGCGCGCTGATCATCTCGCACGACCGCTGGTTCCTCGACCGCATCTGCACGCACATCCTGGCGTGCGAGGGCGAATCGCAATGGTGCTTCTTCACCGGCAACTACCAGGAATACGAGGAAGACAAGAAAAAACGGCTCGGCGAGGAAGGGGCGAAACCGAAGCGCATCCGTTACAAGCCGATCAACCGATGAGGCGCCAGGGGATGGGTATCGGTTTTCGTAGGGCGGATGCCAATCCGCCGGTCGTAAACTCCGGCGCGAAGCGCCGCATTTCTTCAAGGTTTTTGCGCAGGCTTCGCCCTCGGGAGAGTACGACTGCGCCCTGAGATTCCAGGCGTAAACCGAGTCAACAGGAGCGCATAAAAATGAAGCGGCAAGACTGGACGACAGAAAATCTCTTTTCCCGGCTGATAAATAATCGATCCGGAAAAAACAGATGGGAAAAGATCCGGATATTACAGGGCAGGCCGAGCCACGATGTCTATGCGAAATGTATTGAGCTTGCGCATTCCGAAAACACGAAAGAAAGAATCATCGGCATAGATGTTTTGGCGCAACTTGGCGCGGCAGCCGGCGTAAAGCGCAAGCCGTATGAAAAACAGGCGCTACGGCTTTATTTCGACCTGCTTGACCGGGAGACAGATACTGGCGCAGTATATTCCATATTATGTGCCATTGGACACAATAGTCGTCATGGATTAACACTGGCGCAAATAAAAAAACTGGCCAAATATCAGACTCACAAGAGTAGCACCGTTCGTAATGCCCTGGTTTTCTCGCTCTCCTGCGTCGATAAAAAAGCCGCAATTGACGTACTGATTGCCTTGTCCAGCGACAGGAGCAATCATGTGCGGGATTGGGCAACGTTTTCTCTGGGGCAGCAGATTGAAACGGACAATGAAGAAATACGGGCAGCCCTGTGGAAAAGAGTCAACGACCCTCATCGGGATACAAGATGCGAAGCCATTTACGGCCTTGCCAAAAGAAAAGACGCGCGTGCTGTCGAATTGATTCGCCGGGAATTGCTTTCCGACAATGGCAATGGCGAGTACGGCGTTCTGATTTTTGATGCGATCAGGGAATTCAGGGAAACAAGCTTTCTGCCTTTGCTGGAGCAAAATCTGGCGGTCGCAAGAAAAGATGAGAGAACAAATCCATGGTGGCTTGAACATTTAGAGGAGTGTATTGATTTTATCAGGAACGGGGCGGCCAAATAATAGGAACAATAGGGGACAAACCACGATTAAATGCTTGTTCATTCGATCTTTGCGTTGAACGCGCTCCGCTTATCGCCCGCCTCCGTTGGGTGACTTGGCGTCAGTCCTCGACGCCGGGGATGGCGAAGTAGTTCTTCGCGTTGTTGTAGGAAATGTCCCGCACCATGGCGCCGAAGGTGTCGAAGTCGGCGGGGATTTCGCCCGCTTCCATCCAGCCGCCGACCAGCGCGCACAGGATGCGGCGGAAATATTCGTGGCGCGGGAAGGACAGGAAGCTGCGCGAGTCGGTGAGCATGCCGACGAAGCGCGACAGGAGGCCGATGTTGGCCAGGCAGACCATCTGCTGGCGCATGCCCTCGATGTGGTCGTTGAACCACCAGGCCGAACCGCTTTGCAGCTTGCCGGGAATCGAACCGTCCTGGAAGCAGCCCATGATCGTGCACAGCACTTCGAGATCGTTCGGGTTGAGCGAGTAGAGAATGGTCTTCGGCAACAGCTTGTCGACTTGCAGCGCGTCGAGGAACAGGGCCAGCTTCTCGGCGATCGGCCGGTCGGCGATGGCGTCGTAGCCGGTATCGGGGCCGAGCCTGGCGAACATCGCGGTATTCAAGTTGCGCAGCGCCGCCAGGTGCAGTTGCATGGCCCAGCCGCGGCGCGCGTTCATCCGCCCGATTTCGAGCAGCAGCGCGGTCTTGAACGCTTCGGCCTCTTCCGGCAAGGGCACCGCGCCGGCGATGAACTTGGCGAAAAGCCCTTCGAGCGCCTGTTCCGAAACGAAGCTCGCAATCGGCGCCAGCAAGGCATGGTCGGAAGCGCGGCAACCGAGTTCATGGAAGGCGTCATGGCGCTTTTGCAGGGCGGCGACCAGATCCTTGTACGAGTCGATGGCCACGTCGGCGGCGGCGGCGAGTTTGCCGAGGTAGGCTTTCCACGCGGCCGGATCCTCGACCGCCAGCGCCTTGTCCGGGCGATAGCTGGGCGCCATCACCGGCTCGCCGGGCTGGCGGGCGCGGGCGTAGGCCCGGTGGTGTTCGAGCGTGTCGGCCGGATCGTCGGTCGTGCCGACGGCCTTGACCTTCATCTTCCGCAACAGCGCGCGGGCGCCGAATTCGGGCTTGACCAGGAGCGCGTTGCAGGCTTCCCAGATCATCGGGGCGGTCTTTTCGGACAGCGGCGCGTCGATGCCGAAATAGCGTTGCAGCTCGAGGTGCGTCCAGTGGTAGAGCGGATTGCCGGCCAGCTTCGGCACGGTGCGCGCCCAGGCCAAGAAGGTATGGTAGTCGGCCGGATGCCCGGTGATGTCCTCTTCCGCCACGCCGTTGGCGCGCATGGCGCGCCACTTGTAGTGGTCGCCGCCCAGCCAGGCGTGCGCCAGATCGCGGAAACAGGTGTCGGCCGCGATGTCCGCCGGCGGCAGGTGGCAGTGGTAGTCGATGATCGGCATCTCCGCCGCGTAGTCATGGAACAGCCGTCGCGAGCACGCGTCCGGCAGCAGCAGATCGGCATTCATGAAAGCTTTCATTTGCATTCTCCGTGTTTGAGCAGGATAGACGCGCTGTTCTGGGGGCTGTCGACGATTCGCGGCCCGCGCGCTCGGCCGGTCTTTCCCGGTAATTATGCGCAAGGGAAGGATTATGATCCAATGCTATAAAAGAAACCACCTCATACCGGGAAAGGTATATGCTCGTCTCTTCTTCCGGAATATTGGTATATTGGAAGCCGATCCTGGCGGGCGCCTGGTAAAAACGCGAATTTCGAGTACACGGTGAAACGCGGAAATCCGGGGGGTTTTCACGCTTCACCCAAGGATTGGGGGAGGGAGCCATGGACGTGCGACGCCTGAACTATTTCATCGTCACCGCCGAGGAACGGAGCATCAGCCGCGCGGCGGAACGGCTGCACATCACGCAGCCGCCGCTGACCCGGCACATCCAGTCGCTGGAAGAGGAGCTTGGCGTGCTGCTGTTCAAGCGCACCAGCTGGGGCGTCGATCTCACCCAGGCGGGGACGGCGCTGCTCAGGCACGCGCACAACATCAGCGCGCACATCGAACTGGCCACCGAACAGGTGCGCCGCGTCGCCTCCGGCCAGGCGGGACGGATCGACGTCGGCGTGTTCGGTTCGGCCATGGTGAGCATCGTCCCGCGCCTGCTGCGCCGCTTCGCCGCCAAGCATCCCGAGGTCAAGATCGTGTTGCACAATACGCCCAAGGAGCGCCAGATCAACGCCTTGCACCAGGGACGCATCCTCGCCGCGTTCGACCGCTATCTTCCCGAATTTCCGAACATCCGTTCCGAGCGCGTCTGCCGGGAAGCGGTATGGGTCGCGATCCACCGGGACAATCCGCTCGCCGGCCTGCAGCGCGTCGGCGTCGACGATCTGCGCGGCGAACCCTTGATCGACGAACAGGACCCGAGCATGTCCATCGCCTGCCGCGAACTGTTCAAGCACCATGACTTCGAACCCCTGGTGGCGCAGAAGGCCGCCGACCTGATCGCCGCCGCGATCATGGTCTCCGGTGGATTCGGCACCACCCTGGTGCCCGAATCGGTGCTCAACCTCAAGCTCCCCAAGGTCGTCTACCGGCCGCTGGTCGCCGAGATCGAATGCCTGATCGACCTCCACTGCGCCTACCGCAAGGACGAGGAATCGCCCTTGCTCGACGAATTGATCGAGTGCGCGCGCGCCTACACCCCCCAGGACGGCCTCGGCGACCCTGGCGAAGCGTGAATTTCACGGACACGCGCCGATGCCTTTATCGAAACGCATCGGCCATCCTTATACCGATAACGCATACCCCCCCTCTGGAAATAGCATTTGAAGCGATGAAACTTATCCCGCATAATCGCCATGCACTATAATTCGGTGGCAGAACGAGACGAACTACCGGCAGGGGTCAAAAAAAAATGGAATGCCGTTCCAAAAAATTCTTGAACACTCATTGTTGTTGTCGTATATTGCTGTCGACTTAGCGTCGGCTCAAGCCTTCGCCCAGTAAGCGTAACAAAACCACTTTCAACGTGCTTTTCCAGGAGGACACCATGCAGATCAAACTGAAGACCATTCTCGGCGCCATGCTCGCTTCCACTTTCGTCGTCGGCGCCGCCCAGGCGCGCGATTTCCGTTCGGCCGACGTGCACCCGCTCGACTATCCGACGGTCACCTACGTCGCCAAGATCGGCGAGATCGTCAGCCAGAAGACCAACGGCAAATACAACATCAAGGTTTTCGGCAACAGTTCGCTCGGTTCCGAAAACGACACCGTCCAGCAGGTCAAGATCGGCGCCCTGGACATGGTGCGTGTTTCCATTTCCACTTTCCACCCCAGCATCCCCGAGTCGGTGATCGTCTCGCTGCCCTTCCTTTTCCGCGACATCGACCACTATCGCAAGGTCATCTACGGTCCGCTGGGCGATCGAGTCCTGGCCGCGTTCGAGAAGGAAGGCTACATCGGTCTCGCCCTGCTGGAATCCGGCGCGCGCTCGTTCTACAGCAAAAAGGAAATCCGCACGCTGGCCGACGTCAAGGGCATGAAGATCCGCGTCCAGCCGTCCGACCTGATGATCGCCCTGGTACAGGGCATCGGCGCCAACCCGACGCCGATTCCCTACGCCGAAGTCTATACCGCGCTGAAGACCGGCCTGGTCGACGCGGCGGAAAACAACTATCCGTCCTACGACACCGCCAAGCACTACGAAGCCGCCCCGATCTACAGCCAGACGGAACACGTGATGCTGCCCGAGGTCCTGGTCTTCTCGAAGAAGAACTGGGATACCCTGAGCGCCGAAGAGCAGAAGATCATCCGCGAAGCGGCCAAGGAGAGCATTCCCTTCTACTCGGATTCGTGGACCAAGAAAGAACAGGAGTCCAAGGAAGCGACGATCAAGGGCGGCGCCAAATACATCACCGACGTCAACAAGCCCGAGTTCGTCGCCGCCGTCAAGCCGGCATGGGATAAATTCGCCACCACGCCCGAGCTGAAGAAGCTGGTCCAAGACATCCTGGACACCAAGTAGCCAAGTAGCCTATTGGCAAGCTTCATCACCTCTGGCCCGAAGTCGCCGCTCTCCAGGCGGCTTCGGGCTGTTTTTCTGGGAAGAACGCAATGGAATGGCTCACCCACCTGAACGCCCGGCTGTCGCGTTGGGCGCTGTACATCGCGGTCGCGGGGCTGCTGGGGATCGTCGCCGTCGTGGTCTGCTCGG
>JAISQQ010000191.1 GCA_031274075.1 Accumulibacter sp. | reverse complement strand
GATGTTTCTCGCCGCCTCCGGACGTGGCGAGGGCCTGGCCGACGACAGCCAAGTCATCCGCAGTTATTATGCGGTCAATGGACAGAGATCGGCTTGATCCGCACCAGCAGACCGTCCCGTTTGCCGCACACATCTTGACTGGACGCGGGACGCCATGCCAGGCAAGCGCTCTTATGGATCCGTTAGCGAAACCGTTTGACTTTTCTTGTTCCGAGCCGGCCTGTCAAGCCATGATGCGATCAATTCATTAGAAGGAGAATCCAATGAAAACGGTAATTTTGGACGGCTATACCGAAAACCCGGGCGATCTTTCCTGGAATGGTTTCGAGGCTATTGGAGAAACGCTTGTCTATGACCGTACCGACGCGAGCGAGACATTGGCGCGTATTGGCGACGCGGATGCGGTGTTTACCAACAAGGTGAAGATCACGAAGGATATCATCCTGCAATGCCCGAACCTGAAATTCATCGGTGTCCTGGCGACGGGCTATAACGTGGTGGATATACAGGCCGCCAGAGAGCGGAACATTCCGGTAGCCAACATTCCCACCTATGGAACCGACGCGGTGGGGCAGTTCGCCATCGCGTTGCTTCTGGAGATATGCCACCACATCGGCCATCACGATCAAGCCGTGCGCGAGGGACGCTGGACGAACAACAAGGACTGGTGTTTTTGGGATCACCCGCTGATCGAGCTGGCGCACAAGACGATGGGAATCATCGGTTATGGCCGTATCGGGCAGGCCACGGGCCGCATCGCCATGGCGCTCGGCATGAATTTGCTGGTATACGATGCGATGAAAAACCCGGCGCTGGAGAACGAGCTATGCCGCTATGCGGATCTGCCGGAACTCTTGTCCAGCGCGGATGTGATTGCCCTGCATTGTCCGCTCACGCCGGAAACCGAGGGGCTGATCAACAAACAGAGCATCGCCAGGATGAAGGACGGCGTCATTCTGCTGAACAACAGCCGAGGCCCTCTGATCGTGGAGCAGGATCTGGCCGACGCGCTCAATAGTGGCAAGGTATATGCCGCCGGCCTGGATGTCGTCAGCACCGAGCCCATTCTGGCGAACAACCCTTTGCTCAAGGCCAGGAACTGCATCATCACACCACACATCAGTTGGGCGCCGCGCGAAAGCCGTCAGCGTCTGATGGATATCGCTGTGGAAAACCTGCGGGCCTTTGCGCGGGGTGCGCCGATCAATGTCGTCAATTAGAACCTGTTCACGATCTTCTCTGGGAGCACGGCAGGGCCATTGACTCTGTGGCGTCGTTGGCATCGTGGTGATTTTCCTGGGGCGCGGGTCTCCGGCACACTTGGGCGCGGGCGCACAACCGTCGGCGCACCCCGTAGGGCGGGAAAGCGTAGCGCCTCCCGCCGGTCGTTCTCTCCGGCGGCGCAGCCGCCGCCTCTATTATTCGACGGCCCCTGAATCGTGCGGTGCGTTGCGCCGTGAAAAGGACCGGCGGGAGGCGCTGCGCTTTCCCGCCCTACATATCAGGGATCAGATGTCAGGTATCAGTAATTCTCGCGGGCGCGAAGCGCCCGGTAAGCGTCGCCATTTCCGCGCGCACCGGTCGATTCATGGAATCAGAATCTGACCGCGAACCAGACTCATATCCCCGAGCCGCCCTCCTCCAGCGCTTCTTCGGCAACCTGGAACACCTTGACCTGACGCGGCTTCAGCCAGGCGCGCTGGCCTTTTTGCAGATGTAGCGCGTCCGCCCGTTCGCGCGTCAGTTCCACTTCCACCAGTTCCGAGGCGTGTGCCAGTTCGACCCGCACCAGCGGGCCGATGGTGTGCAGGTCCTGGACCGTCGCTTCGATCCCGCCGGCGATCGGCGCGGACTCGATATGGATGTCGTGCGGACGGACGAAGGCGAGCGCCCGGCCGCGATCGCCGGATGGCGGCTGCGTCGCTTCGTCCGCCTCCGGCGGCTCGCGGCTGACGTCCGCCCAAGCGCCGTGCAGGCGGCTGTGGAAGACGTTTACGTCGCCCAGGAAGCGGTAGACGAACGGCGACACCGGATTCGAATACACCTCGTCGGGCGTGCCGATCTGTTCGATGCGCCCCCGGTTCATCACCACCACGCGGTCGGCGACTTCGAGCGCCTCTTCCTGGTCGTGGGTGACGAAAACGCTGGAGACGTGCATCTCGTCGTGCAGGCGGCGCAGCCAGCGGCGCAATTCCTTGCGCACCTTGGCGTCGAGCGCGCCGAACGGTTCATCGAGCAGCAGCACCCTGGGTTCGACGGCCAGGGCGCGGGCCAGCGCGATGCGCTGGCGCTGCCCGCCGGAGAGCTGCGAGGGATAGCGTTCCGCCAGCCAGTCGAGCTGCACCAGCTTCAAGAGGCTCATCACCCGGCGATGGATCTCGGCCGGCGAAGGCCGTTCGCGGCGCGGCTTGACGCGCAGGCCGAAGGCCACGTTCTCGAACACCGACATGTGCCGGAACAGCGCATAGTGCTGGAAGACGAAGCCCACCTTGCGCTCGCGCGCGTGCAGTTGCGTGGCTTCCTCGCCAGCGAGACTGATGTGGCCGGCGTCCGCCGTTTCCATGCCGGCGATGATGCGCAGCAGCGTGGTCTTGCCGCAGCCCGAGGGGCCGAGCAGGGCGACCAGCTCGCCGGTCGGAATGTGCAGATTGACGTCGTCGAGCGCGACGAAACTGCCGAAACGTTTGCCGACGCCATGGATTTCTATGCTCATGGTCTCATGTCCAGGTGGTGAAGGCGAAAGGCGATCGGACGCCACGCAAGACGTGGAAAAGTCATCGCGGCGCTTCCGCTTTTCCCGTTCATCCGGCTTCCACATTTCATTTTTTTCACCTTTCGCCTTTCACTCAGGAACGCGGGCTGCTCTCATCCGGCGGCAGGTCGGCCTGCCGCATCGCGGTTTCCTGGCGTATCTTCCATTCGACCAGCGCCTTGGCCGCCAGCGTCACCAGCGCCAGCAGCGCCAACACCGACGCGGCGGCGAAGGCGCCGATCGCGTTGTACTCGTTGTAGACGATCTCGACGTGCAGCGGCAGCGTGTTGGTCTCGCCGCGGATGTGCCCGGAAACCACCGATACCGCGCCGAATTCGCCCATCGCCCGGGCGTTGGCCAGGATCACGCCGTACAGCAGGCCCCAGCGGATGTTCGGCAGGGTCACGCGGAAGAACATCTGCCAGCCCGAGGCGCCCAGCGACACGGCCGCTTCTTCTTCGTCCTTGCCCTGCGCCTGCATCAGCGGAATCAGCTCGCGCGCGACGAACGGGAAGGTGATGAACAGCGTGACGATGACCATCCCCGGCAGGGCGAAGACGATCTTGATGTCGTGCTCCCCGAGCCACGGGCCGAACAGCCCCTGCGCGCCGAAGATCAGCAGGAAGACCAGCCCGGCGACTACCGGCGAAATGGCGAAGGGCAGGTCGATCAGCGTGATCAGCAGGCTCTTGCCGCGAAAATCGAACTTGGCGATGGCCCAGGACGCCGCGACCCCGAAGGCGACGTTGAAAGGCAGCACGACGACGGCGATGAACACGGTCAGCCAGACCGCCGACAGCGTGTCGGGATGGCGCAAGCCTTCCAGGTAGGCGTTCCAGCCGCCGGCAAACGCCTGGGAGAACACCGCGGCCAGCGGCATCGCCAGGAAGAAGAACAGGAAGCCGAGTCCGACGGCGGTCAGCGCCAGGCGCAGCCAGCGCGGCTCGGTGTTGGCCCGGCGCGCGGCCGCCTCGCTCACAGGCTGGTCCTTTCCTTGCCGTGGTGCCGGTTGGCCGCCCACCATTGCAGGCCATTGACCGCCAGCAGCAGCGCGAAGGAGATGAACAGCATCACGCAGGCCAGCGCGGTGGCGCCGATCACGTCGTATTGTTCGAGCTTGGAGATGATCAAGAGCGGGGTGATTTCGGAGATCAAGGGCATGTTGCCGGCGATGAAGATGACCGAACCGTATTCGCCGATGGCGCGTGAAAACGCCAGCGTGAAGCCGGTCAGCAGCGCCGGGAAGATGCCCGGCAACAGGACGCGCCGGAAGGTCTGCCAGCGTGTCGCGCCGAGCGTCGCCGCCGCCTCCTCGACTTCCGGTTCGATATCCTCGATCACCGGCTGCAGGGTGCGCACGACGAAAGGCAGGCCGATGAAGGTCAGCGCGACGACGATGCCCAGCGGCGTGAAGGCCACCTTCAGCCCGAGCGGTTCGAGCTGGCGGCCGATCCAGCCGGTATCCGCGTACAGCGTGGCCAGCGTGATGCCGGCCACCGCGGTCGGCAGGGCGAACGGCAGATCCACCAGCGAATCGACGAAACGCCGGCCGGGGAACGGATAGCGCACCAGCACCCAGGCCACGATCAGCCCGAAGAAGGCATTGATCGCCGCCGCCAGCAGCGAGGCGCCGAAGCTCACCCGGTACGACGCCAGGGCACGTTCGCCGGTGGCGATGTCCCAGAACTGCCCGAGGTCCAGCGCGCTGGACTTGAACACCAGTCCGGAAAGCGGCAGCAGCACCAGCAGCGAAAGATAGACCAGCGTGAAGCCCAGGGACAGGCCAAAGCCGGGAAGCGCGCGTTTCAAGGTTTTTTCCTTATCGGAGTATCAGATGACAGAAGACAGAGGACAGAGGACTGTCATCTTGCGGGCGCTTCGCGCCCGGAAACTTTACTGTCTTCTGTCCTCTGTCTTCTGTCATCTGTCATCTGTCCTCTGAACCGTCATTTGCTCTGGTAGATCTGGTCGAAGGTGCCGCCGTCCTTGAAGTGCGCCGGAAACGCCTGGCTCCAGCCGCCGAAGACTTCATCGACGGAGAAGGTCTTGATCGGCGGAAACTGATCGGCGTATTTCTTCAGCACTTCGGCGTCGCGCGGACGCAGGTAGTTCTGGGCGGCGTTTTCCTGCCCATCCTTCGACCACAGATAATCCAGGTAGGCCAGCGCCTGCTTGCGCGTTCCTTTCTTGTCCACCACTTTCTCGACGACGGCGACCGGGAATTCGGCGAGAATCGACAGCGAGGGATAGACCACGTCGAACTCGCCCTGGCCGAATTCCCGGGCGATCAACTCGGCCTCGCTCTCGAACGACACCAGCACGTCGCCAATCTTGCGCTGCATGAAAGTCGTCGTCGCGTCGCGGCCGCCGGAGGCGAACAGCGGCGCGTTCTTCAGCAGCCTGGCGACGAACTCCTGCGCCGCGCCGTCGCTGCCTCCCGGCTGTCCGAGCGCGTAGCCCCACGCGGCCAGGTAGGAGTAGCGCCCGTTGCCGGTGTTCTTTGGATGCGGCAAGATCACCTGCACGCCGGGCTTGACCAGGTCGGGCCAGTCCCGCAGGCCCTTCGGGTTGCCCTTGCGCACGATGAAGACCATCGTCGAGGTGTAGGGCGAGGCGTTGTTGGGGAATCTACTGGCGTAGTCCGCGGCCACCAACCCCTTCCCGGCCAGGAAATCGACGTCGGAAGCCTGGTTCATGGTCACCACGTCGGCCTCCAGCCCGTCGGCCACCGCGCGCACCTGCTTGCTCGAACCCGCGTGCGACTGCTTGATCTCGATCGATTCACCGGTCTTTTCCCGCCAGTATTTCTGGAACAGCGGGTTGTAGTCCTTGTAGAAATCGCGGGCGACGTCGTAGGAAACGTTGAGCAGGCTGGTCTGGGCGAACGCCGGCAAAGCGCCGATGAGCAGCAGGCCGGCCAACAGTTTACGAATCGATGCTGACACTTTTTTCTCCTTGAAAAATTCAGCGGAAAGGACACCCGCGCCCACTATAACGGAGCGGCTTAGAACTACAAAGCCTGTTTATTTATTTGTTTATATGGTTCGGATATATGCAAACCAAGGACAGTTTCGTAGGGCAGGAAAGCGAAGCGCCTCCCGCCGATCCTTTTCATGGCGCAACGCGCCGCACGATTCAAAGGCCGTCGAATAATAGAGACGGCGGCTGCGCCGCCGGAGAGAACGACCAGCGGGAGGCGCTGCGCTTTCCCGCCCTACGTGGCAGGTGTCAGGGATCAGGTATCAGGGATCAGAGTAATTCTTGCGGGCGCGAAGCGCCCGGTAAGCGTCGCCGTTTCCGCGCACAGGTCGATTCACGGAGAGAGTGCGGTTGCCCTGGGAGCAATCGTGACCAGGACGCGAACGCCGGCAAATCCTTGGCGTTTGCGCCACTTCTTGTCGCCATGGTCCTCGATGAGACGCACCAACATGTGGATACCGTGAGCTTCGGCGAAGGTCTCCGCGCCATGCGTCTCAAGATTTTCCGTCGGACGTCGCGCTCGAATCGCGCCGCGCGCCGCTACAGGCGGGTTGCCGCCTCGTCGCCATCGACGTAGCGCGCGGCGATTTCGAGGAAATTGGCCTCGGTCGCCAGGAAGGCGTCGACGACCTCGGGGTCGAAGTGGTTGCCGCGCCCGCGTTCGATGATTTCCCGCGCTTGCTCGTGGGTCATGTTGGGCTTGTAGATGCGCCGGCTCACCAGGGCGTCGTAGACGTCGGCGAGCGCCATCAGCCGGGCTGGAATCGGGATGGCTTCTTCGCGCAGGCCTTGCGGATAGCCGCTGCCGTCCCATTTCTCGTGGTGGCTGTAGGCGATCTCCTTGGCGCAGGCGAGAAAATCCACCTTCATGCCCAGTTGCTTTTCCGCGTGGCTGATCGAATTGCGCCCAAGGGTGGTATGGGTCTTCATGATCTTGAACTCGTCGTCGCTCAGGGGGCCGGGCTTGAGCAGAATGCTGTCCGGGATGCCGACCTTGCCGATGTCGTGGAGCGGCGCGGATTTGTAGAGGAGGTTGATGGCGTTGCCGGAGAGGGAGTCCTTGAAGCGGGCGTGCGACTGAAGGTGCTGCGCCAGGATGCGGACGTAATACTGGGTGCGGCGGATGTGGCTGCCGGTCTCGTTGTCGCGTGTCTCCGCGAGCGAGGCGATGGTCATGATCGTCACATCCTGGATGGCCTGCACCTCGAAGGTGCGCTTGGCGATTTCGGCCTCGAGGAATTCCGCCTTGTTGCGCAGGAAGTCGGCGCTCGCTTTCAGCTTCAGGTGCGTATCCACGCGGGCGAGGACGATCGAGGGCACCACCGGCTTGGTGAGGTAATCGACCGCGCCCAGTTGCAGGCCGCGCTCTTCGTTGTGGGCGTCGACGTTGGCGGTGAGGAAGATGACCGGAATATCCCGGGTGTCCGAGGACGCCTTGAGCCGTCTACAGACTTCGTAACCGTCCATCTCCGGCATCACGACGTCGAGCAGGATCAGATCCGGCGGCGCCACCGAGCCCGCGATTTGCAGGGCTTTCTCGCCGTTGGTCGCCACCTTGACCTTGTAGGTGTCCTTGAGCAGGGCGCTCATCAAGGCCAGATTGTCCGGCGCGTCGTCTACGACCAGGATGGTCGGTTTTTCGTCATAACCCTCGATGCTCACTTCACTCTCCCGGCGACGCGGCGGCAGGCGCTTTCCCGGCCGTGCGCAGAATTTCCAGCGCCCGGTCGAAATCGAAATGATCGACCGCGTCCTTCAGATCGTCGAATACCCCCCGCAAGCCCTGGCGCAGCAGATCGCACTCGGATTGCAGCAGATCGCCCGCCTCGGAGTCATTATCCTCCAACATGGCGGTCAAGCGGCGGACGATGGGCCGCAGACGCTCCAGATCGACGGACGCCGCGCCGCCCTCGCCGGCCGGCGGCTTCCCGGCGGCGCCGGCGGAACGCGCCAGCACCTCGCCCAGGCGCTGTACCAGCGGCGCGTGACAGGCTTCCAGCGCGTCGATCAATGGCCGCAGCGCTTCTTCATCGCCCGGCTTTTCTTCGTCCGCCGTCTGCTTGGCGCGCGCCTCCAGTTGCGCGGCGGCGGCCTGGACCTCCACCGCGCCGATATTGCTCGCCACGCCCTTGAGCGTATGCGCCAGGCGCACGAGCAAAGTCCGGTCGTCGATGGCGGCGCGTATCTTCGCCGGGTCGTCGCCGTGGTCGTGGACGAATTTTTCCAGCAGGCTGCGATACAAGGATATTTTGTTCAGCACGCGGCGCAGACCGCCCTTGGCGTCCAGGCCGGGGATGGCGGTGAAACCATCCCCTTCGTCCTTGCGCGCCGGCGCCGCGACGGTGGGCGCCGCGACGGCAGGCGCCGCCGTATCTTGTCCCTGCTGTCCCTGTCCCTGCTGTGCCTGCCCATGCCCCAGACCTTCCCTGGGCAGGACCCACCGGCACAGCACCGCCCACAGCTTGTCCGATTCGATGGGCTTGGCGAGATAGTCGTTCATCCCGATTTCCAGATAGCGCTCGCGGTCGCCCTGCATGACGTTGGCGGTCAGGGCGATGATCGGCGTGGCAAAACCCTGGGCGCGCAACTGCCGGGTCGCCTCCAGGCCATCCATCACCGGCATCTGCACGTCCATGAGCACCAGATCGTAGGCGCGTCCGGACGGCGTCTTGCGTATCTTGTCGAGCGCCGCCTTGCCGTCGGAGGCCACGTCCACCTGGAAGGCGGCCATGTCGAGAATCCCGGTCGCGACCTGCTGGTTCAGCTCGTTGTCTTCCACGAGCAGGATGCGCGCCCCGGCGATCGCCTTCAGTCCCGGATGGTCGATGTCCAGGGAATCTTCGCTGGCGCTCCTGGCGCTGTGCTCGACGTGCTCGCCGTCGAGGGTGCGCACGATGGTGTCGAAGAGCAGCGAGGGGCCGACCGGCTTGACGAAGACGTTTTCGATGCCCGCTTCGGCGGCGCCGTGCATCACCTCTTCGCGGCCAAACGCGGTCATCATCAACAGGTGCGGGCAGTCTTCCTGGAATTCCTGCCGCAGCCTGCGGGCGGTCTCGATGCCGTCCATGCCCGGCATCTGCCAGTCGAGGATCACGATATGGAAAGGCTTGCCGGCAAGGATGGCGTAGCGGCACATTTCAGGAGCGGCGAAACCGGAGGCGGCTTCGCTCACTTCCAGCTTCATGGCCTGCAACACGTCGCGCACCACCGCGCGGGCGTTTTCGTTGTCATCGACCACCAACACCCGGCGCCCGGCCAGTTCGTGGCTCAACACCAGGGGACGGCGCTTTTGCGTGCCGCGCCTGGCGCGGACGGTGAACCAGAAGGTCGACCCGTGTCCCAGTTCCGATTCGACGCCGACCTCGCCTCCCATGAGTTCAGCCAGGCGCTTGGAGATCGCCAGCCCCAGACCCGTACCGCCATATTTGCGCGTCGTGGAAGTGTCCGCCTGCGAGAAACTCTTGAAGAGCCCCGCCTTTTGCTCCTCGCTCAAGCCGATGCCGGTATCGCTCACGGCAAAATACAACACCACGTTTTCGCCGTCGTCCTCGCGCAGCGCGACCATGATGTTGATCTCGCCGCGCTCGGTGAATTTCTCCGCGTTATTGGCGTAATTGATCAAAATCTGCCCTATCCGCAACGGGTCGCCCACCAGACTGACCGGTACGTCCGGCGCGATATTGACCACCAGTTCGAGTCCTTTTGCGGTCACTTTCTCGGACAACAGGGCGCCGACGTTTTCCAGCACCCGTTCCAGGTCGAATTCGATGTACTCGATATCCAGCTTGCCCGCCTCGATCTTGGAAAAGTCGAGGATGTCGTTGATGATGCCCAGCAAATGCTGTCCGGATTGCCTGATCTTGTTCAACTGGTCCTTCTGCGTCAGGCTGAGATGGCCTCTCTGCACCAGGTAGGCCATGCCCAGGATGGCGTTCAGCGGCGTGCGGATCTCGTGGCTCATGTTGGCGAGGAAGTCCGACTTGGTGCGCATCGCGTCTTCGGCCACCTCCTTGGCCTTGAGCAGCGACTCCTGCGCCTGTATCAGGGATGAGATGTCCACGGCCGTGCCGACGATGCCGCCCAGGCGGCCGTCCGCCAGCTTGAAGCTGCTCGCCAGGTAAAGCAGATGGCGGGTCTCCCCATTCGCGCTGCTTACGTCGAGTTCCTGGCGCACGCTGCCGTCCGGCTCGGCGAGCAGGCGCGCGTCGGTGTCGTGCCGCCATTGCCGCACCGTTTCCTGGAGATACTCGGATTCCAGCGAGTTCTTGCCGATCAGTTCATTGCGGCTGATGGCAAAAAACTGTTCATACGCCCGATTGCATTTCAGGTAACGATTCTGCGCATCCTTGACAAACACCGGATTGGGCAGGATATCGAACAAGGTTTCCTGCAACAGCAACTGGTTGGCCAATTCCTGCTTGGCCTCCTGCTCTTCGGTCACGTCCAGCCAATAGCCGTTCCAGCAGTGACTGCCGTTATCCAGCACCAGGCGTTTCGCGCGCGCTTCCACCCAGCGCAAACCCTTGCCCGGCAGACGAATGCGCTCCAGCACGACGTTTCCGTCAAACTCGGGCGACAAGAGGTTTCGCGCCACGTCCCGATCCTCCGGCAGCACGTAGTTCCAGCGTATTTCAGAATCGCGCTGGATCTCTTCGCTCGGGAAGCCGAGAATTTTCTGCACGTTGTTGCTGACGAACGTGAACCGCCCCTCTCCGGCCGGCGATTTTTCGTAGCGGAACACCGCGCAGGGCAGCGAATCGGCAATTTCAAACATCATCTTCCGCGAACGCTGGACGGAGGCCATGCTTTCTTCCAGCTTGAGCATTTGTTCGTTGAGCGTGTCGGCCATTTCGTTGAAAGTGCCCGCCAGCGAAGTAATTTCGTCGTGATACTTGTAGCTGAAACGGAAATTCTTGTCGCCCAGGCGGAAGCTGTTGAAGCCATTGTTCAGCCAGCCGATCTGCCGGGAAAGATAGGCCGCGAGCCAGAGGGCGATGACGATCACCACCGCGATCAACAGGACCGTGGAAACCGTCAGGTTGAAGGCGGTGTCCTTCATGTCGCTGTAAAGCGCCCCGTCGACCACCTTGCCCTGCGCGTTCATGTCGCTCTCGACCCCCGCGATGATGTCGTTCAGGCGCGTCTTGGAGGCATTGGCCGCCTCGTGGAAATCCTCGACGTTGGCGCCGATGGTGACGATGCCGAAACCGCGCTTGTTGCCCGCCGCTTCCGGGCTGTACTGCCCGGTGTAATAGGGAATCGCCGCCGTGGTGGTGAGCTTCCACAGGCCGCTCCAGAGGATCAGGAAGGAGCCGGAACCGCCGCTGTCGGCGAGGTTGTACCAGCCCGTGCATTGCGGCGCGAAATTGAGCCAGCGGCAGTCGAGGCCCACGTCGCCGCGCTCGGTCAGCGCCTTCGCCGGTTTTCTGCTCTGCAACTGGTCGACGAAAGTCGGCTCGGTTTTCATGAATTCGCGCCAAGGCAGGCCGCTTTTCAGGAACCTTTCATAGACGATGTCTTCGAGCCAGGGGATTTCCGGCTCGCCGTTCTCGTCGTAGCCGACGATCGAATGGTGGCGCGGGTGGACGATGCTGCGCCCCTTGTAGTCCCAGATGAAGGCGTAGTTGCCGTCGAAAGCGTCGTTGATGTCGCGGTAGCGTTCTCCGGACGGCACGATGGTGTCGGTGAAGGACATCAAATGGTCGTGATTGAGCGCCAGCGTCACCCAGCCGACGATCTGGCCGTCCCGCACCACCGGCGTCGCCCAGCGCACGATGCCTTCGAAGCGTTTGCCGACCGGGTTTTCCTTGCCGGCGTAGGCGTGTTTTTCCGGCTCGAAGGCGATGCCGCGCTTCTTTGCCGCTTCCGGAGTGAACTTGCCGATGATCTGCGAGCCGACATAGCTGCCGATGACGTCGGAGACGTAGATTTCGCCGGGTTTAAGTTTTTTCAGCTCCGGGAAATAGGTCTCCGCGCGCGCATAGGTATTGCGGCGCTGGGAAACGTCTTGCAGCGCCGGGTTGACGCGGTCGGAGGTGGTGACCTTGAC
>JAISQQ010000183.1 GCA_031274075.1 Accumulibacter sp. | reverse complement strand
CCGGCCCTGCCGCCGTGTGCTGGTATCAGGACGCGCGGCTCTACACGCCTGTTTTTGCCGCGCAACTGAAAGCGAATGCCGATGAAGCCGTGGCAAACGGGTTTTTCGCGCTGGCCAAGACCGCAACCCGGGTGAAGGAAGAAGGATCAAGTACGTTCGACGCGCAAACCGGCATCGGCGAGTGGCGGGGCGAGGTGAGATCCCGCTACGGATGGGGGGAAAACCGTTCGCCGCGCGTGCTGCAACCGGCGCTTGGCATCGTGCGCCAGGTCGTGCTGTTCTCGCCCGACGGCGCGTTGGTGCACAAGGCGCTTGATGTCGGCAACAAGAACTATCCGGCGATCGGCGACGGTTTCGCCGGGAGCGATGATGTCATCGCGCTCATCGAGCCGGAAGCGCTCGCCAACTTGCTGAAAAAGGAAACCTTCGCCGCGCTGCCGCCGCGCGAGGAACCCGTTTTCCGCAATGCGGCCGAGGTTTATCTCGCGCCCCGGCTCGACGCGCTCGCCCGCTATCCCGCCCAGCGCGTCCGCATCACGGCGGCCAGCGGCGCATGGCATGAACTGGCATGGGAAGAGGCAAAGCAAGCGCGCCGGGAATGAAGATGAAAGCTCTCGCGCCAGAAACGGAGCGGATATCGCGCCGCCGTTTCTGCCAGTTGATGATGTCCGCCGGGGCGCTTTGCCTCGCCGCGCCATCTTTCGCCCTCTCTCCATACTCGCCGCTCTCTCCGCTTTCTCCCGCGCCGGGCGTAGCGGGGCAAGGCGGGGCAAGGCCGACTGTCCGCCTCGACGCCCGCCAGAGCCGGGCATTGCGTAGCTGGATCGTGCGCATCGCCGAAGACCAGATTCGCCGTGGGCCGACGCCACGATGGACGCACCGCGATTGCGCGGGACTGATCCGGTTCGCGGTCGCCGAGGCGCTGGCCGAACACGACGCGCGCTGGCAACAGGCGATGGGTTTGCGTCATGGCCTGCCGCCCGACACCCTGCCGCCGGATACGCGCGAAACCTTGCGCCACCGCTGGAGACGCCCCGACGGCAGCGAAGGCGCTTATGTCAACGCGCTCGGTCTGGTGCAGGAAAACAGCATCGCCATCGGGCGCGACGCGCTGCTGGCGCGGCCCGCCGACCTGCTCTTTTTCGATCAGGGCAACGACCAGCACCTGATGCTGTGGACGGGCCGCCGCATCGTCTATCACAACGGCGCCGCGCCGCGTCCCGGCGACAACGGCCTGCGCGCGGTATCGCTCCCGGCCCTGTTGCGCTGGCCTGACACGCGCTGGCGGCCCGAAGCCGCGAATCCGAATTTCGCCGGCGTGTTTTCCCTGGCTTTTTTGATGTGATGTGTTTTGATGTGATACGACAACCATGATGAAACCCTTGCGCGTTTGCGCCGCCCTCACCGCTTTTACCTTCACCGCGTTTGCCGCCTGCCTGCTGCCTGCCGCCGCTCACGCCCAAAGCGAGCTGGGCGAGACCAGCGGCTATTCGGAGGCGCGGGGCGCGCCGTTTTTCGTCCTTGCCGACACCCAGTACGGCAGTACCGATCAGGCTCTGCTGCGGGTCGAAATTCCCGGCTCCGACATCGATGCCGTAAGCGGGTACGGCGGGATCGATGTGCGCGTGTACCGGGTGCCCGATCCGCTCGCGTTCCTGAAAGCGCAGAAGAACCTGCACCGCGTCGACGTGAAAGCGCGGCCACGCGACGAAGGCGTCGCCAATACGCTCTCCTATCTGTGGAGCAACGCTTGGAACAAATCGCGCCGGGCGTGGCGCGACCTGTTCGCCGAAGAGGCAAAGGTCGCCGTCACCCGCAACGCCCCGGAACTGAAAACCGGCTTTTCGTCCCCGGAATATCAGCCCGCGCCGGTTTTCCGTCCGCTGGAGAACTTCACCCTGAGCGCGAGCTTTCGCTATCCGCTGATGGCGGCCAAGACCATAGACCCGCTCGAAAAAGCGCAAGGGGTGCAATTGAGCGGTTCTTCGAGCGAATTCATCGCGCCGCGCGAAGGCAACTATTACGTGCCGCTGGGCAGGCTGAAGCCGGGGCTTTATGTCGTCGAAGCCCTGCTCGGCGCCCACCGCGCCGTCACCCTGGTTTTTGTTGCCGATACAGTCGCTATCACCAAGCTCTCTTCCGGCGCGCTCACGGTGTGGACGGCCAACCGCGCCAGCGGCCAGCCCGTTGCCGGGGCGAGACTGCAATGGACGGATGGTCAGGGCGTGCTCGCTTCCGCCGAAACCGACGCCACGGGCCTTGCCACTCTCGCCCATGTGAGTCCCGAGCGCACCTACCTGATTGGCGAAGACGCCGCGGGCGGCGTGTTCGTGTCGGAAAACTTTTACTACGACAGCGAAATCTACGACACCAAGCTTTACGCGATCACCGACCGCCCGCTTTACCGCCCGGGAGATATGGTCAACATCAAGCTGATCGCGCGCGAATACCGCGCCGCCAACGAATCCGTCCCCGCCGCCGCGGCCAGGGTCGGGATACGGGTTTTCGATCCCAACGGCTCGCCGGTGCTCAACGGCGACGCGCAGCTTGCCTCCGACAAGGGCGCGGACACCGCCTTTCGCCTGCCGCCGGACGCGGTGGCGGGCGGTTATGAAATTCGCGTCGGCTATCAGGACAAGCAGTACAGCGCCGCTTTTCGCGTCGCCGAATACGTGAAGCCGCATTTCGAGATTTCCCTCATCCCCGACCGGGACAATTTCAAGACTGGCGAGGCGGTCTCCGGCAAGATTCGCCTTGCCTACCCCAATGGCAAGCCGGTGAAGAACGCGGCGATTGAACTGACCCTGCGTGCGCAGGCGCTCTCGATGGTGCAGGGCGAACTGCGCTACGGCGGCCTCTTCCCGGTGCACATGTCCACTTCTCAGCTAACCTCCGACGACAAGGGCGAAGCGGCATTCGCCTTGCCCCCGGCGCAGGAGCCTTCGCGCCTGATTCTTTCCATGCTCGCCACCGATGGTGCGTCCTACCGCGTGCGCAATTCGCGCGAACTGTTGGTGGAACGCGCCGCGGCCAACTGGAAACTGATCCCGGCGCGTCGATTCACGCTCTCCGGCGATCCGGTCAGCTTCCGCCTCGAACCCGAGAATCCCGCCAGCGGGCAGGCCGCGCCGCCCGTGCGCTGGGAAATCGTCCGCCTCGAAAACCAGCACAAGACCAGCGGCGATTTTGATCCGAATTTCGACTTCAAGGCACGAAACTGGCAGCCGGACATCACCCAGCCCGGCTCCTATTCGCTCGCCTTGCGCGACGCCCAGGGCAACCTCGTCGCCGCGGTCGCGCACTGGGTCGGCGGCGACGGGGTCGAAGCCATCCCCGGCACCATCGAAATGGTGGCCGACAAGGCGCGTTACCAGCCGGGCGAGACCGCCGAAGTGCTGATGACCTTTTCCGAGCCGGTCGAGGAAGCCTTGCTGACGCTGGAACGCGACACGGTGGAAGCCGCCAGCCTGTTGAGCCGCGCCCAGGCGCCCGCCGCGCCGCGGGCAAGCGGTATTGCGCCAATCACCGCCGAGCGCCTTGCCCCCAACCAGTGGCGCGCGCGCATCCCGCTCACCGATGAGCATGCGCCGAATATCACCTTCTCCGCCGTCTACGTGAAAAACGGCGAATACGTATTCCAGAACGCGGGACTGGTGACCGACACGGCGAAAATCGCGCTCGACATCCGCGCCAACAAGGAAACCGTGCAACCGGGCGAGACCGTCACCCTCGACATCGACGCCAGTCTGGCGGGCAAGCCCGCGCAGGCCGTGCTCACGGTATCGGTCGTCGATGAAATGATCTACGCCCTGCAAGCGGAAATCGCCCCGGACGTGGGCGAATTCTTCCAGCATCCACGGCGCAACAACGTGCGCACCGGCGCGAGCCTGAGTTTCATCACCTATGACGAAGCCGCCGACTATGCCGAGAGCGCCGAGCGCCAGCCTCCGGCACGCCACCAGTACAACGAACGCGCGATCAAGGTGCTCGAACGCGCCCGCCGCGACGACATCGACACCGCCGCCTGGCATCCCTCCCTCGTCACCGACGAAAAAGGCCACGCGCGGCTGAGCTTCAAAATGCCCGACGCCCTGTCGCGCTGGCGCGTCACCGTGCGCGCCAGCGCGCTCGACAAGCCCAACCAGAAAGGTGGGTTCTACGGCCAGCGCATCGCCTACGTCCAATCGGACAAGCCCTTCTACGCGAAATGGACTTCGCCCGACTGGATGCGCGCCGAGGACGCGCCCATCGCTTCCCCTGCGGTTTTCAACCACACCGGCGACGCGCATGAGGCCGAAATCGTGCTGAAAATCGACGATCAGGCGCAAAGCAAGAACGTGAATCTGGCGCGCGGCGTCACTTACGTCCCCTTCAACCTGCCGCGCTTCAGCGGCCAGCGCCTTGCCCGCCTCGAAGTACGCGCAGACGGCAAGCTCGCCGACGCGCTGGAGACGCCGCTTACCGCGAATGCCGTGCCATGGCGCGGAATACACGAACAGACGCTGGACATGGACGGCAACGCCGCCACGACCTTCGAGCTGCCCGCCGACGCCGGGCGGCTGACGCTGCGCCTTGCCAGCGGCGGCGCGGCGCATTTCCTGCGCATCGCCGACTCCTTGCTCGATTATCCGTGGGGCTGCGTCGAACAGACTTCCAGCCGCCTGATTCCGCTCGCCATCATCGTGCCGCTGCTGGCCCCGGAGCGCCAGAACGCGGGAATGGAAGGCCGCCTGTGGCAAACCCTCTACAGCCTGCGCCTGCGCCTGGCGCAGCTTGCCGGCCCCAACGCGGTGTTCGGCTGGTGGGGCCGGGGCACCGGCGATTCGGCGCTGATGACCGCCTATGCCTACTATGCCGACTGGAACGCGGCGCGGGCGCTGGGCATCGACCTCCCCGCCGCGCACTGGGAGCGCGTCCTTGAGGTTTACCGCCAGAACGCGGACAAGGAGCCTTTGCTGCATCGCGCCCTGTCGCTGTGGCTGATCCAGCAGATCGGCCTGCCGGTGCGCACCCAGGCCGAAGGCTTGCTTGCCCGCTTCGCGCCGGGCCGTGACGGCAAAAACCGCGCGCTTCGCGGCG
>JAISQQ010000140.1 GCA_031274075.1 Accumulibacter sp. | reverse complement strand
TGAAACCGTATACTTTGCCGGAAATCTCATTAGAATGCTCGATGGCAGCAAGTAAATTCCGCTCTTTGGGGATTCCGTGCCGCATCCGCCAGGATAGGCGGGCGTATCTGGACAGGGGGTGGTCAGTAGTCTTTCTCGGTCATTGAGTCTATTTTTGTCGAAAGGAAGGAGAAAGGAATGCTTGACTGGTATTTCAAAACGAATCTGCTGGTACGGATTCTCATTGGCCTGGTCGCCGGTTGTATCGTCGGGATCATTCTCGGCTACGGCAGTCCGGAGACGACCAAGGCGTTCATCGCCAACACGAGCTTTTTGGGAGACATCTTCATCCGTCTGCTCAAGATGATCGTCGTGCCCGTCATCCTGTTCTCGCTGATCGGCGGCGCGGCGAGCATCGCGCCCTCGCGGCTGGGGCGCGTCGGTCTCAAGATCGTCGGCTTCTATCTGGTGACGTCGGCGCTGTCGGTGGCGCTGGGCCTGATTTTCGCCAACCTCTTCCAGCCTGGATCGGGCATGAACATCGTTGGCTCGGAAGGGGCGAAAGCCGTGGAACGCAAGCCTCCCGCGCTGGCGGACATCTTCCTCAACATCATTCCGACCAACCCGGTCGAATCGCTGGCCAAGGCCGACGTACTGCCGATCATTTTCTTCGCCATCGTGTTCGGCATCGCCATATCCCTTCTCAAGGATTCCAAGGACGCCACCCTGGCCAAGGGCGCGGACGCGCTGTTCGAAGTGGTCAATGCCGCCGCCGAGACGATGTACAAGATCGTGCGCGGCATCATGGAATACGCGCCGATCGGCGTGTTCTTCCTGATCGCCATCGTCTTCGCCCGGCAGGGACCCAGCGCGCTCGGCCCGCTGCTGCTCGTCACGCTGACCTGCTACCTCGCCTTCATCGCCCTGGTGATCCTTGGCTACGGCGGCCTGCTGGCCGTGTTCCGGCTCGGTTTGTTCACCTTCCTCAAGGGGGCCAACGAAGCGCTGATCACCGCCTTCGTGACGCGCTCTTCGAGCGGCACGCTGCCCGTCAGCCTGCGCTGCGCGGAAGAGAACCTGGGTATCCCGCGTTCGATCTCCTCCTTCACGTTGCCCCTGGGGGCCACCGTCAACATGAACGGCACCGCCATTTACCTGGGCGTTTGCGCCATGTTCATCGGCTACGCCACGGGGCATCCACTGACCGTGGACCAGCAATGGATCGTCGTCACCACCGCCACGCTCGCCGCCATCGGCACTGCGGGCGTGCCCGGCGCCGGCGCCATCATGCTGCTGATGGTGCTCGAATCGATCGGCATGAAGGTCGAGGCGGGATCGGCGATTGCCGCGGCCTACGCGATGATCCTGGGCATCGACGCCCTGCTCGACATGGGCCGCACCTGCCTGAACGTCGGCGGCGACATCGCCTGTACGGCCATCGTCGCGAAGACCGAAGGCGAGCTCGACGAGACGAAGTGGAGCAGTCAAGCCGCTCCTGGCGCGTAAACGCCAAATAGGCTGCGAGAAGACCTCTGCCAGCGCCGCTGGCAGAGGTTTTTTTTGGGGCGTTTTGTTTTGGAAGCTGTTTCGATCTTTTCTGGGAGCGCGCTCCACGAACGTAAAGTCGACCGGTATGCTTGAAAACAACGACGGTTTCGTAGGGCGGGAAAGCGCGGCGCCTCCCGCCGGTACTCTTCACGGCGCAACGCGCCGCACGCGTCGAATACGATGAGTAGCGGCTGCGCCGCCGGAGAGAACGACCGGCGGGAGGCGCTGCGCTTTCCCGCCCTACAGTTTTGCGACGATTTTGCGCCAACGCCCCGACGGGCCGAAAACCCGCGCCCCCGGCTTTTTCGCCGGATTTTCAACCCGGCTCATGGCACGACGCCGCCGTCGTCGACGGGATACCAGTGCGGACGGGTGAAGCTCAGGCCGCAGCGCTCGCCCGCCGAGGGGCCCGCCGTGCGCCGCGTCTTCTGGATGCGTACTTCCGCGCCGGCCACGCGCACGCGGTAGTCGATCGTCTCGCCGAGGTAAACCTTGCGCAGCACCTCGCCGCGGACGCCGCCCTCGCTGACGAAGTCGATTTCCGTCGGCCGCGCGGCCAGCAGCCCTCTGCCGGCGGCGATGATTTCATCCGGCGGATTCATGCCTTCCGGCCACGCGTGGCGCTCGCCGCCGAGATCGAAGCCCGCGGGCGAGAGTCCAGCCTCGATGAAGCACGACAGGCCGATGAATTCGAAGACGAAGCGGTTGGCCGGATCGCTGTAGACCTCCAGCGGCGTGCCGATCTGCTGCACGACGCCGGCGCGCATGACCAGGATGCGGTCGGACAGCGCCATGGCCTCCGACTGGTCGTGCGTCACGTACAGGATCGAGAAGCCGAAACGCCTCTGCAAGTCCTTGATTTCAAAGCGCATCTCCTCGCGGAAATGCGGGTCGAGGCTGGACAGCGGCTCGTCGAGCAGCATCACGTCGGGACGGATGGCGAGCGCCCGGGCCAGCGCCACGCGCTGTTTGCCGCCGCCGGAGAGGTCGTCCGGGCTGCCTTGCGCCACCGCGAGGAGATTGGTGTTTTTCAAGGCTTCCTCGGTACGGACGTGGATTTCCTCCCTGGGCAGCTTGCGGATGCGCAGTGGAAACGCGACGTTCTCGTAGATCGTGAGGTGCGGCCACACCGCGAAAGCCTGGAACACCATGCCGAAATTACGCTGTTCGGGCGGCAGGTAGTATTTCCGGGCCTTCGATGAGATGATGCGTTCGCCGACGCGAATCTCGCCGTCGTCGAGATCCTCGAAGCCGGCCACCATGCGCAGCGTAGTCGTCTTGCCGCAGCCGGACGGGCCGAGCATCGCCAGGCATTCGCCCTGGGCGATCTCGAGGTTCATGCGGTCGACCGCGGTGACGCTGCCGAAGCGCTTGCTGACCTGGTTCAGTTCGATATATGCCATGCTCGCTCCCTATGCGCCGCTCTTGCCGGTGACCAGGCGTTTGATCAGGATTTCGCCGACCACGATGATGACCAGGGCGATGCCGGCGAGAGCGGCGGAGTAGACCGTTTCGCCGTCCTCGTTGAGCGTGTAGATGGCTACGCCGATGGTGCGCGTGGTCGGGCCGTAGAGCAGCACCGAGACGGTGAGCTCGCGCAGCGCCGGCAGGAAGATCAGGAAAAAGGCGGCGATCATGCCCGGACGCACCAGCGGCACGACCACGTCGCGCAGAGCCTGGGCCATGCTCGCGCCGGCGGCGCGCGCCGCCTCGACCAGCGAATCGTGCACCTGCTCCAGCGCCGCCGAGTTGGCCTTGAGCGAGAAGGCCATGTAGCGGGCGATGTAGGCCACCAGGATGATCCACACGGTGTTGTAGAGGTTGATCCCGAACTTGCCGCTCCAAGCCAGGATCACCCCCAGCGCGATCACCGAGCCGGGCACCGAGAACGGCAGCATGCCCAGGAATTCGAGGAAGCCCTTGCCGCGCACCTTCATCTTGACGATGACGTAGGAGATGATCACCCCGGCGAACATGGTGATCAGCGCCGCGGCGAGGCCCAGGGTGATGCTGTTCCAGATCGAATCGCGGGTGAGATCCCACTCGAACAGGATGTGGTTGTAGTTGGCCCAGGTCATGTTTTCCAGGTCGAACGGCAGGCCGTAGGTCTTCAGTCCGCCGACCAGGAAGATGGTGGCGGTGGGCAGGACGATGGTCAGCGCGATGTAGGCGACGCACAGGATCAGCAGCGGAACGCGCAGCCCGCGCAGCTTGAGCTCGGTCGGGCGGAAGCTCTTGCCGGCGATGATCTGGTATTTGCCCTTGGCCAGCACCCGGTTCTGCGCCCAGAGGATCAGCGCGGCGGTGATCACCAGCACGGTGGCCAGCACGGTGGCGGTGCGGATCGAATCGAAGCTGCCCGCGCTCTGGTGGATCTTCTCGTAGATCAGCACCGGGATGTTGTAGACGCCGATCTCGACGCCGAGCACGGCGACCGTGCCGAAATGCGCCATCGAATAGAGCATGATCAGGAGCGCGCCGGAGACGATCGACGGCAGCACCAGCGGGATGGTGATCTTGCGCGTGATGGTGAACAGATCCGCGCCGGAAATGCGCGCCGATTCCTCCAGCGTCGGGTCCATCCGTTCGAGCGCGCCGCTCACCTGGATGAACACGAAGGGAAACAGGTACATCGTTTCGACCAGGATGATTCCGGCATAACTGTAGATATCGAAGAGCGGGCCGTCGAAGCCGAGCACGTCGATGAACAGGCGGTTGATGTAGCCGGCGCGCGGCGACAGCAGCATCTTCCAGGCGAGCGCGCCGATGAACGCCGGCAGCATGAACGGCACCAGGAACAGCAGTTTCATGGTGGCCTTGAACGGCAGGTCGGTGCGCGTGACCAGCCAGGCGAAAAAGGTGCCGACGATGGTTCCGGTGACGGTCACGCCGCCGGAGAGGATCAGCGAATTGAGCAGCGCCTGGTAGGTTTCCTCGCGCTGCAATACCCTGAGCACGTCGGCGACGTTGAAATGGCTGTCGACCCAGAAGGCGTTGAAGAAGATCAGCAGCATCGGAAACGCGACGACGACGACCAGCACGCCGACCGAGAGCAGGAAAATCAGCTCGGGCGTGCCGAATCCGCGCGATACCGGTTTGGCTCGTGTATTCATCAAGCCCCCTGTCACATGTTTTTGGCGGCGGCGATATGGCCCGCGAACCATTGCACGCTGGCCAGCTCCACGCGGCAGGCGTCCCCCTCGGCGAACAGCAGGCCGCGGGCGACGCATTCGTGGCTGGGCAGCGCCGCGCGCACCAGCACACCGGCGATCTCGATCAGGTAGTCGAACTGCGCGCCGAGGAAACTGGCGCGGCGGACGATTCCCGGCAGGCCGTCGCCGCCGTCGCGCGACAGCATCACGTCGCTCGGCCGGAAACCGGCGGTCAGCGATTCCCCGTCCCGGCCGGGTGGCGGCCCGCGCCAGGCTTCCCGCGAATCGCCGGCGTACAGGACGCCGCCTTCGCGCCGGAAAGGCAGGAAGTTGGCGATGCCGAGAAAGCGGAAGACGAAATCGTCCGCCGGATGCTCATACACCTCTTCCGGAGCGCCGATCTGGCGCAGCTCGCCGTGCTCGTCCATGACCGCGAGGCGGTCGGCGATGCCCAGGGCGATTTCCTGGTCGTGCGTCACATACAGGATGGTGACGCCGGTCTTTTGCTGCAAGGCCTTGATCTCGAAGCGCATTTCCTCGCGCAGGTTGGCGTCGAGATTGTTCAGCGGCTCGTCGAGCAGCAGGATGCGCGGTTCGGACACCAGCGCGCGGGCCAGCGCCACGCGCTGCTGCTGCCCGCCCGAGAGCTGCGACGGCAGGCGGCGGTCGAGGCCGGCGAGGCCGACCATCTCGACGCAGCGCATCGTCCGGCTGCGCAGTTCGCCGGCCTCCACGCCCGCCAGCCTGAGCGGGTAGGCGACGTTGGCGAAGACCGTCATGTGCGGCCATACCGCGTAGTCCTGGAAGACCATGCCGAGGCCGCGCTTGTCCGGCGGCGCCATCCGTCCCGAGGCGGCGTCGGCGACCGCCTCGTCGCCGATCAGGATGCTGCCGGCGTCCGGCGCCTCGAAGCCCGCGATCAGCCGCAGCAGCACGGTCTTGCCGCATCCGGACGGGCCGAGCAGGGTGAAGCACTCGCCATCCTCCAGCGCCAGCGACAGGCCGGACAAAATGCTCCGGCCACCGTACCGCTTGCTGACCTTCCTGATTTCGATGCTGGCCATGGCCTGGCGCTTATTTCTTCTGCATGATTTCGGTGAATTTCTTGATCGTCGCCTCCTTCTCGGACATCACCGCCTGGTAGTCGATCTTCATCGCGCGCTTCATCGCGTCTTCCACCGCCGGCAACTGCTTGAAGCGGTCCGGGATCTTCACGTCGGCGCGCACCGGCAGGGTGCCGTCCTCGACGATGATCGACTGGCCCTCCCGCGACAGCAGGAAGTCGATGAACTTCTTCGCCGCCTCGATGTTCGGGCTGTTCTTGAAGATCGCCGCCGGACTCGGGACGACCAGCATTTCGGGCGGATAGACGAGCTGCAGGGTAGCGCCCTTGTCGATCTTGTCGAGCGTGATGTAGTCGACCGCCAGGCTGGCCACCAGGTCGCCGGACGCGGTGTCGTCGACGACCTGGCCCGAACCCTTGCCCATCTTGGCGCCGTTGGCCCGCAGCGCTTCGAAGAATCCCCAGCCGAAGGTCCTGGAAATCACCGCCACGCTCATGTAGGCGGTGCCGGAGAGCGCCGGGTTGGCGATGCCGAAAGCGCCCTTGAACGCCGGCTTCTTGAGATCGTCCCAGGTTTTCGGGGCTTCCTTGATGAGGCGCGTGTTGTAGGCGATGCCCAGGGTGCCCAGGCGCGCGGCGGTAAACGAACCGTCGTAGTCCGGCAGCGGATTGAGCAGCGCCTTCGACTCGGCCGGGATGTACGGCAGCAGCAGGCCGTGCTCCTTGAGCTGGTAGAAATCCGGCACCTCGCTGGTCCACAGCACGTCGGCGAGAATCTTGCCGGATTCGCGCTCGGCGGCGATCTTGGCCATCAACTTGCCGGCGCCCGCCGACTGGAAGTCGATCTTGACGTCCGGATGCTTTTTCAGGAAAGCGGTTTTCAGGCCGCCGAGCATCGACTCCTTCATCGACGTGTAAACGTACAGTTTTTCCTCGGCGCAGGCGCCGAACGACAGGCCGCCAACGAGCAGGACGGCGAAACAGAGCGACAACAGTTTTACGGAACGCATGGATAATCCCTCCAAAAAAGTCCGGAAAGCCGAACATTGCCGTGTCCGGACGGACACCACGGGTGCCGCCGATTATACTGCCAGCATGCCATTCAGGCGCGGGAAAAGTCGACGGCGGCGATCATTCGCCCGAGGGAAGAATGAAACATGGAAAAGCGGCAGGTTTTTTGAGAAACTTGCGCGCAACAGGGCGCTGGCCGCCGAAACCGGCTGCCGGCGCGTTTTCGGGGCATTTCATCGCATGGACGTTGATATGGGCATAAGCGCGTCGTCCCGGCGCAAGCCGGGATCCAGTTCGTTCGTCAAATTCCCGGATTCCGGCGAGCAAAGGAACGACGGTAGGGAAATAGTCGCTACCTGCACAAAAACAAGAAACGCTCCAGCGGCCTGGAGCGCCAGGCCATGATCGTCGAACTGGCCTCGAATTCCGAGCGCAAGGGGGCGCGCGCCTTGATCGAGGCGAGCGGCCTGGCGTTCGAGGACCAGCTCGACGTCATGGTCGGCCTGTACGAGGGCGAACGGCTCGTGGCGACCGGTTCGCGCGCCGGCAATGTCCTGAAGATGCTGGCCGTGGCGCCGGATCACCAGGGCGGTCCGGCGCTCGGCGAACTGGTCACGGAACTGGTGATCGGCGGCCAGCGGGCCGGATACGAATCGCTTTTCGTCTATACCAAGCCGGAATACATCGTTTCCTTCGAATCGCTCAATTTTTTCCTGCTGGCCCGCCAGGAAAAGGCGGCGCTGCTGGAGTACGGCAAGGGGCTCTCCCGCTGGCTGGAATCGAAACGGGGGCTGGTCCGCTCCGGACTGAACGGCGCGGTGGTGGTCAACTGCAACCCGTTCACCCAGGGTCATCTGTTCCTCATCGAAAACGCCGCGCGCCAGTTGGATAATCTCTACATTTTCGTGGTCCGGGAAGACCGCTCGGCCTTCCCCTTCGAGGTGCGCTACCGGCTCGTCGAACAGGGTATCTGCCACATTCCCAACGCCATCGTGCTCGACACCTCGCACTACATCGTCAGCGGCGCGACCTTCCCCACCTATTTCCTGAAGAAGGACGATCCGGCGGCGCGCATCCAGATGGAACTCGACGTCACCCTGTTCGCCGCGAAGATCGCGCCGTTCTTCGGCATCACCCAACGCTTCGTCGGCACCGAGCCGAACTGTCCGCTGACCGGCGCCTACAACCTGACCCTGCGGGCGCTGCTGCCGCTTCACGGCATTGAACTGAAGATCATCGAGCGCAAGCAAACCGCCGATGGCGCGATCAGCGCCTCGCGGGTGCGCGAACTCATCGCCCAAGGCGATTTCGCCGCGCTGGCCGATTACGTGCCGCCGACGACGCTGGCCTATCTCGAAAGCGACGCCGCCAAGCCGGTGCGCGAACGTTTACGGGGGTCGGAGGACAGATGACAGAGGACGGAGGACAGTCAGTTACCGGCGCTTTGCGCCGCGA
>JAISQQ010000128.1 GCA_031274075.1 Accumulibacter sp. | reverse complement strand
CTGCCCCCCCGCGATTGCCTGGCCGTCGAGGATTCGGCGCACGGCCTCGCCGCCAGCATGGCGGCCGGCATCCCGACGGTGATCACGCTGAACGACTACACCCACGACGAAGATTTCGAAGGCGCGCGCATGGTGCTGCATGAAACGCATCGCCTGGTGCTCGAAGAACTGCGCCTGTGGCACGCCACGGCAAGCACGAGCTGATCGCCTGGCCTTCAGAACCAAAGCGTTTCAGTGCCGACGGCGGCTGTTTCTACTCCGTCATTCCGGCGCAAGCCGGAATCCAAGAGTTTGCGGCGCAAGCCGGAATCCAAGAGTTTGCGGCGCAAGCCGGAATCCAGGAGTTTGCGGCGCAAGCCGGAATCCAGGAGTGTGCGGCGCAAGCCGGAATCCAGGAGTGTGCGGCGCAAGCCGGAATCCAGGAGTTTGACCAACGAACTGGGTCCCGGCAAGCAAAGGGACCAAGGCTATCGCCTACGCAAATGCCGTAAACAGTCGCCAAAAATATTTTATATTCAAGTCCTTATGTGGCGGCAAAGGCCTCTCATCGCGCATGAGGAAATGAACCCGATCGCCGGGCCTCCGAAACCTGGGAGCGCGGGGCGTTCGCCCCGCAACAACGGGAATGACACGACCGCCGCCGTTGCGGGGCGGAAGCCCCGCGCTCCCAGGAACCCCAAACCAAAAACCCCCAGCCGGCCTTCCGGCGCAAACCGCCGAACGCCTCCCACCGGCCCGCGATTTTTTTACGCCAGCGGCTTGTAGGCGATCACGTCTATTTCCAGCTTGACGTCGCTCATCAGGCGCGATTCCACGGTCGAGCGCGCCGGGCGGTGTGTGCCGAAACACTCCATGTAGATACGGTTGAAGCTGCCGAAATCGCGCGCGTCGTCGAGCCAGACGTTGGCCTTGCAGACGTCCGCCAGCGTGCAGCCGGCCAGCGCCAGCACTTTCTCGAGGTTCTTGAACACTTGCCGGGTCTGGGCCTCGATGCTGCCGCCGACGACCTGGCCGTCGCCGTCGACCGGCACCTGGCCTGAAACGAAGACGAAATCGCCGGCGCGGGTCGCGGGGGAGAACGGGCGAACCTGGCGATCCGAGGCGATGGGGGATTGGCCGAGCATTTCAACAGACATGATCCACTCCTTTGTAAAAAAAATTCATCGATACCGATAAAAAAACTGTTGACGCGCAAATATGACGTGTCTAGGATGCGTATCTGTAATTTTATTACAAGGAGCCTAGATATGTCATCACTGTTTCTTCGCAAGTGGATCAGCCGGGCCGTGTCGCTGACGGCCCTGACCCTGCCCTTCGGGGCGCTGACGGTGGCCGCGCCCGCGTCCGCCGCCGCGCCGGCCTCCGCCGCCAACCTGGCGATGATCGCCGAACCGCAGACCCTGGACGTGATGGGAACGACGGCCGATCTGGTCGCCACCATCATGCAGCACGTTTATGAGCCGCTCTACACCTACGACGCCAAGTGGAACGTGGTGCCCTTGCTGGCCGATGGAATGCCCAAGGTTTCCGACCACGGGCTGACGCACACCATCGCCCTGCGCCGGGGCGTCAAGTTCCACAATGGCCGCGAAATGCTCGCCGACGACGTGGTGGCTTCGCTGCGGCGCTGGCTGGAAGTCTCGCCGCGCGGCAAGGCGGTGGCCAAGGAAGTCGCCAGCGTCGTGACCAAGGGGCCGTACACGGTGGAGCTGAAGCTGAAGACGCTTTACGCGCCGCTGCTCTCGCAACTGGCGCTGCCCACCAGCATGGCGGCGGTCATGGCCAAGGAAAGCATCGCGCCGCAGCTCACCGACTTCATCGGCACCGGCCCGTACCGCTTCAAGGAGCGCCGGCCCGATCAATACTTGCTGCTGACCCGCTTCGAAGGCTATTCCGCGCGCACGGAACCGGCCTCCGGCCTCGCCGGCAAGCGCGAGGCGCTGATCGAAGAACTGCGTTTCGTGCCCGTGCCGAGCGCCAGCACGCGCGTCGAAGGCACGCTGTCGGGGCAGTTCGACTTCGCCGACCTGCTGCCGGTCGAGTCGATCGGCCGCCTGGAAAGAGCGGGAGCACAGGTGGTGCCGATCATGACCCAATCCTTCGGCTTCCCGTATCTGGCGTTCAACACCAAGGAGGGCGTGCTCGCCTCGCAGGCCATGCGCCAAGCGGTGCAGACCGCCTTCGGCGAGGGCGAGATGATGGCCGCCGCCTTTGGCGACACCCGCTTCTTCGTCGTCGAAGCGAACCACTTCCCGCAGGGCACGCCGTTCTACTCGACGGCCGGCGCCGACCAGTACAACCAGCGCGACCCCGAGGCCGCCCGGCAGTTGGCCGCCAAGGCGGGCTACAAGGGGGATCCGGTGCGCATCATGGCCAGCCGCCAGTACGAGTTTCACTACAACATGGCGCTGGTCATGGCCGAGCAGTTGAAGCGCGCCGGCATCAAGACCGAGCTGCAGATCGTCGACTGGGCGACGCTGGTGCAACGCCGCAACGACCCGAAGCTGTGGGACATCTACGTCACGCATTCGCCGGTGTTCCCCGAGCCGATGCTCTCGCCGCCGCAGTTGAACGAAGGCGCGCCGGGCTGGTGGAGTTCTCCGGCCAAGCAGGCGTCGCTTTCGGCGTTCAACCAGGAAATGGACCCGGCCAAACGCGGCGCCCTGTGGGGCAAGGTGCAGCAAGTCGTCTACGACGAGGTGCCGTACATCAACGTCGGCAAGTTCAACAGCCTGTCGGGCAGCGCCCAGCGGCTGAAAGGCTACATCCCCTCCGCCTGGCCGTTCTTCTGGAACGCCACGGTCGCCGGAAAGTAGGCGATCCCAAGCGAGACGCCACCCCGCTGCGGACCGGAATGCGGAAAACGCGGCGGGGTGGCATGAGAAGCCGTCCCAAGACAGCCTCTATAAGGACAACCCGATGCTGCGATTCATTATGGCCCGTCTGGGCGGGACCCTGGCCGTCCTGATTCTGGTGGCGATCATGGTCTTCGCGCTGACCCGGCTGGCGTCCGGCGATCCGATCGCCCTGCTGCTCGGCGACCAGGCGAGCGCC
>JAISQQ010000008.1 GCA_031274075.1 Accumulibacter sp. | reverse complement strand
CCGAGCATGTTCGGCACGTTGGCGTTGGCGATCGCCAGGCGGTAGCGCGAGCCGCGCGGCATGGCGATGTTCGGGAAGTTGACCGAGTTGAGGATGTTGCCGTTCTGCAGATAGTCGCTCACCTGCTCGGCGACCATGATCGCGCAGTTCTCCTCGGCTTCCTCGGTCGAGGCGCCGAGGTGCGGCAGGGCCACCGCGCGCGGATGCTGGCGCAGGAGATTGCTCGGAAAGTCGCAGAGGTAGGATTGCAGGCGGCCGGCGTTGAGGCCGTCGATGACCGCCTGCGTGTCGACGATGCCGTCGCGCGAGAAGTTGAGCAGCACGCTGCCCTTTTTCATGATCTTCACGCGCTCGGCGTTGATCAGCTCGCGGGTCGACGGCAGCAGCGGGACGTGCAGGCTGACGAAATCCGAATGCTTCAGCAGGTCCTCGACGCTGCTCGCCTTCCTGACCTGCGACGGCAGCCGCCAGGCGGCGTCGACGGTGAGTTCGGGGTCGATGCCGATGACCTTCATCTCGAGCGCGAGCGCGGACTCGGCCAGGATCGAGCCGATGGCTCCGAGGCCGACGATGCCCAGGGTGCCGCCGCGCAGCTCGCGGCCGACGAACTGCTTTTTCTCGGCTTCGACCTGCTTGTGCAGGTACTCGTCGTCGCCGCGCAGGCCGGCGGCGAAGTTGATCGCCGGCACGATGTTGCGCATGCCCAGGAGCATGCCGGCGATGACCAGTTCCTTGACCGCGTTGGCGTTGGCACCGGGCGTGTTGAAGACGACGATGCCCTTCTCGCTCATGGCCTTGACCGGGATGTTGTTGGTGCCGGCGCCGGCGCGCCCGACGGCCAGCAGGCCGGGCGGAATCTCCAGCTTGTGCATGTCGCTCGAACGCACCAGGATGGCGTCGGGCTCGCTCACGTCGTTGCCGACCACGTAGGCGTTCGGCAGGCGGGCCAGCCCCTGCTTCGAGATGGTGTTGAGCGTCTTGATCTTTCGCGTCATGGTTTTCCCCTTGTTCCTTGCCGCCCCGGACGCTTCAGGCCCGGGTCTTCTCGAATTCCTTCAGGTAGTCGGCCAGCGCCTGCACGCCTTCGACCGGCATGGCGTTGTAGAGCGAGGCGCGCATGCCGCCCACCGAACGATGGCCTTTCAGCTGGATCATGCCGCGCGCCTTGGCGCCCTTGAGGAATTCCTCGTCGAGTTCCGGGTTCTTCAGGGTGAACGGAATGTTCATCAGCGAGCGGTTTTCCTTGGCCACCGGCGAGTCGAAAAAGCTCGAAGCGTCGAGCGCGTCGTAGAGAATCTTCGCCTTGGCGCGGTTGACTCTTTCCATCTCCGCCAGGCCGCCCTTGGCCTTGAGCCTCTTGAACACCAGGCCCGCGATATAGACGCCATAGGTCGGCGGCGTGTTGTACATCGAATCGCCGTCGGCGTGGATCTTGTAGTCGAGCATCGCCGGCGTGCCCGCGGCGGCCTGGCCGAGCAAATCCTCGCGCACGATCACCAGGGTCAGTCCGGCCGGGCCGATGTTCTTCTGCGCGCCGGCGTAGATCAAGCTGTAGCGGGACACATCGACCGCTTGCGACAGGATCATCGAGGACATGTCCGAGACCAGCGGCACGCCGCCGACGTCCGGCGCGCCGAAGATTTCCACGCCGCCGATGGTCTCGTTCTGCGTGATGTGCACGTAGGCCGCGTCGGTGTCGAGCCGCCATTGCGACTGCGCCGGGACGTAGGAAAAGTTTCGATCCTCCGCCGAGGCGACGACATTGACCGCGCCGAACTTCCTGGCTTCCTTGATCGCCTTCTTCGACCATTCCCCGGTGTTCAGGTAATCGGCGGAAGCCCTGCCGCGCAGCAGGTTCATCGGCGCCATGGCGAACTGCAGCGACGCGCCGCCCTGCAGGAAAAGCACCTTGTAGCCGCCCGGGACGCCCAGCAGCTCGCGCAGATCCGCCTCGGCCTCGGCCTGGATGCTCATGTATTCCTTGCCGCGATGCGACATTTCCATCACCGACATGCCGCTGCCGTGCCAATCCACCAGTTCGGCCTGCGCCTGTTGCAAGACTTCCAGAGGGAGCGCGGCGGGGCCGGCGCTGAAATTGAACACTCGATCCATGATGGAATTACCTTTCCTTGGGAAAATGAAAAACGCGCTGCGGAAAATTCAAAAGAAGCTATTCTAGCGAAAGACGCGACAGTATGGATACGAAAAAACATCGCTTCCAGAGGACAGAAGCCAGTAATATCCGCGGGCGCGAAGCGCCCGGTAACCGGACTGTCCTCTGTCCTCTGTCTTCTGTCTTCTGAACCCTGAACCCTGAACCCCATGCCCCGCGAAACCCGCTCGATCCGTTCCCCCTCGCCGCCCGGCGCGGAGGCCGCCGCGTGAGCGGCTTCGCGCTGGCGCTGGTGCTGGCGGGCGCCGTCTGCCATGCGCTGTGGAACATCGTCGCCAAGAAAGCCGGCGGCGGCGCGGCTTTCGTTTTCCTGTTCGGCGCGGTCAGCGTCGTGGCCTACGTTCCGGTCGCGGCGTGGGCCTGGGCGCGGCAGCCGCAGTATTTCGACGCGACGATGTGGCTGGCGGCGGCGGCGAGCGCGCTGATCCACCTGCTTTATGCGCTGGTGCTGCAAAAAGCCTACCGGCAAGCCGACTTCGCGCTGGTCTATCCGGTGGCGCGCGGAACGGGGCCGATGCTCTCGGTGCTGGCCGCGGTCCTGCTGTTCGGAGAAAGCCCGAGCCTCATCGGATGGCTGTCCGTGGGCGCCATCCTGGCCGGCGTGTTCGTCTCGGCGGGAGGCGCCGGCGTCTGGCGCGGCGCAAGGACACGCCGCTCCGGCGTGCTTTGGGGCGTGGCCACCGGCGCGTTCATCGCCGCCTATACGCTGCTGGACGGCTGGGCGATCAAGACACTGGGCATGACGCCGATCCTCTTCTACGCCGCCGGCCGGGGCCTCCGCACCTTGCTGCAGGCGCCCTTCGTCCTGTGCCAGACCGACAGCCTGCGCCGCGAATGGCGCGCCCGCCGCGCGGCGATCGTCGCCGTCGGACTGCTCTCGCCCGCGGCCTACACCCTGGTGCTCTTCGCCATGCGGCACGCGCCGCTCAGCTACGTCGCGCCGGTGCGCGAAATATCGATGCTGGCCGGCGCCTTCATCGGCGCCAGCCTGCTGCACGAACAACTAAAGCCGTCGCAGATCGCCGGCGCGGCGATCATGCTCGCCGGCGTGGTCGGACTGGTCTGGGCGTGAGGATCGGAGGACAGAGGACTGAGGACAGAAGACAGTAATATTTGCGGGCGCTTCGCGCCCGGTAACTGGACTGTCCTCTGTCCTCTGTCTTCTGTCCTCAGAACTCCACATTGTCGATCAGGCGCGGCCGGCCCAGGCGGCTGGCGCCGAGCGCTACCAGGGGCTCGTTTTCGTCCGCTGGCGCTTGCAGGTCGGCTTGCCGGCGCACGGCGACGTAGTCGGTCTTCCAGCCGTGCCGGTCGAGTTCGTCCGCCGCTTCGCGTTCGAGCCGCGCGAAGTCCCGGTCGCCGGCGCGCACCGCGTCGCGGACGCGGTTCAACACGCGGTGGAGGCGTGGCGCTTCGGCGCGTTCCGCCGCGCTCAGGTAGGCGTTGCGCGACGAGAGCGCCAGGCCGTCGCCGGCGCGCACCGTCTCGTGGGCGACGATTTCGATCGGCAGCGCCAGTTCGCGCACCATGTTTCTCAGCACCATGAGCTGCTGGTAATCCTTCTTGCCGAAAAGCGCCGCGTCAGGGCGCACGATGTTGAAGAGTTTCAGCACCACGGTCGCCACGCCGCGAAAATGGCCGGGCCGGTACGCGCCTTCGAGGATGGAGACTTGTTCCGGCGGTGGATCGACGTGATAGCGCTGCGGCCGCGGATACATCGCCGTTTCGCCGGGGGCGAACAGGTGCGCGACGCCCGCCGCCTCCAGCTTGGCGCAGTCGGCCTCGAAGCTGCGCGGATAATTGTCGAAATCCTCGTTCGGGCCGAATTGCAGGCGGTTGATGAAGATGCTGGCGATGATCGCGTCGCCGTGCGCGCGCGCCTGGCGCATCAGCGCGATATGCCCGTCGTGCAGGCTGCCCATGGTCGGCACGAGCGCGACCCGTCCGACGCGGGCGCGCGCCGCGCGCAGGCTTTCCAGTGTGGTGTGGATTTGCATGGCGTCCCGGGTGGAATCGGCTTCATCGAAAGCCGGCTCCGGTTAGAAGCTGTTTTAAAAAAATTGGTACGAGAAATGCTTAGATCCCAAAAACCTCAATTCAAGCACTGGGTGAAGGTAGGGCGATTTCTCCGAAACCGCCGCTCCCCGGCGCGCTCGGAGATCGCGCCCTACCCTGGATGATCCATCTGCTTCTCAAACGTCTTTCTGATTTCTAAAACAGCTTCTTATATCCTGTACCGGTGCCTACGGGCGCCACAGGACGGCGAAACAGCTTGACGCCGTGAAAGCGCGCCATCCCTGGCGACCCGGTCCAGCCGGCCCACCGCCCCGGCGGGGCGAGCCGGGTTCAAACGCGGCCAGCGCTCAGAAGCGATATCCGATGCCGATGCCGTAGAGCGTCGGATCGAGATCGACCTTTCCGACCTTGCCTCCGAGGCTCGGGACCTTCACGT
>JAISQQ010000006.1 GCA_031274075.1 Accumulibacter sp. | reverse complement strand
AGAGAATATCGGCAATTTCAAAAACAACGGGCAAGAATATCGAAAAAAGGGAGACGCCAGAAGGGTTTTAGATCACGATTTTCCGATTAAAGAGCTTGGAAAGGTATCGCCGTATGGAGTATATAGCCTAAATGACAATACAGGGTTCGTCAATGTGGGAACCAGCCATGACACAAGCGAATTCGCCGTCGAGAGTATATCAAGGTGGTGGGAAATAGTTGGCAAAAACACGTTCCCGGACTCGAAAAAGCTGTACATAACATGTGACGGCGGTGGCAGCAACGGCAGCCGTTCCCGGATGTGGAAATACCATCTTCAGCAACTGTCTAACAGGGTGGGCATCGAAATACATGTGTCGCATTTTCCGCCCGGAACATCAAAATGGAACAAAGTCGAGCATCGGCTCTTTTGCTATATATCGAAGAATTGGCAAGGGAAACCGCTGATTGACATAGAAACAGTTGTATGTCTTATAGGAAACACCACAACGAAAAAAGGGCTAAAAGTGTTATGCGTACAAGATGACAAGGTGTATGCATTGGCACAGTCAATCTCCGATGAGGAATTTGCGGGGATAAACATTGTGAAAGACAAGAGCTTAGGCGATTGGAATTATACTATTTCCCCAAAATAGAATAATATATTATTTTTTAACAAATCCTAAGCAGCGGCTGCGCCGCAGGAGAGAACGAACTGGGTCCCGGCTTTCGCCGGGACGACGACGCGCCACGTCGGGCAGATGCCATCCGCCGGTCGTAAACCTCCGGCGCAACGCGCCACACGATTCAAGGCCGTCGAACAATAAAAGCGGCTGCGTCGGAGGGAAGGACCGGCGGGAGGCGCTTCGCTTTCCGGTTCAGAGGACAGAAGACAGTTCAGTTACCGGTCGCGAAGCGCCCGCAAATATTACTGTCCTCTGTCTTCTGTCCTCTGTCCTCTGACCCCCGTAACTCTGTGCTAAGATTCGCGTCGGCGGGTCTCCCCGCATCGCAGGGTGGTGAACCTGGTCAGGTCTGGAAGGAAGCAGCCACAGCCATTTACTGCGAGTGCCGGGGTAAGGCTCGCCACTTTCATTCCATACGGAGGCTCGCGGCGAACGTGGCGGACGAAGGCGAAACGCGCTCGGCGCTGGGAAAATCGATCCGGAAGCCAGGGTTTTCGCCGCGCGCCCTGTATTCCTTGTATTCCCTGTATTCCTTGTATCCCCTGTAATCTTTGTGTCGAACGCGGTTTGCTTTTGCCGGGCTGGCCGTGTTCGCTGTGGCTGAATTTCGCAATGACCGATTCCAGACCGCCGCCGAAGGTCGGCTTCGTTTCCCTCGGGTGCCCGAAAGCGCTGGTCGATTCCGAGCGCGTCCTGACCCGGCTGCGCGCCGAAGGCTACGCGATTTCGCCGACCTACGCCGGGGCCGACCTGGTGGTGGTCAACACTTGCGGTTTCATCGACGCGGCGGTCGAGGAGTCGCTCGAAGCGATCGGCGAAGCCTTGCGGGAAAATGGCAGAGTCATCGTCACCGGCTGCCTCGGCGCGAAACGGGAATTGTTGCGCGAGGCGCATCCCAAGCTGCTGGCGATCACCGGGCCGCACGCCGAGGAGGAGTTGCTGCGGCACGTGCGCGCGCATTTACCGCCGCCGCGCGAACCCTTCGCCGGCCTCGTTCCGCCGCGGGACGTCAAGCTGACGCCGGAGCATTTCGCCTATCTCAAGATTTCCGAGGGCTGCAATCACGCCTGTACTTTTTGCGTCATTCCCTCGCTGCGCGGGCCGCTGGCCAGCCGTCCAGTCGGCGAGGTGCTGCGGGAAGCGGAGCGTCTCGTCGAGGCCGGCGCGCGCGAACTGCTGGTCATCGCGCAGGACACCAGCGCCTACGGCGTCGACCTGAAGCACCGCACCGGTTTTGCCGGCGGACGGCCGGTGAAGACGCGGCTGAAGGACTTGTGCGAGGCGCTGGCCGGGTTCGGCGTCTGGGTGCGCCTACACTACGTCTATCCCTATCCGAACGTGGACGAGCTGATTCCGCTGATGGCCGAGGGCAAGATCCTGCCTTACCTCGACGTGCCGTTCCAGCACGCCCATCCGCGCGTCCTCAGGGCGATGAAGCGTCCGGCCAGCGCCGAGAACAATCTCGAACGCATCCGGGCCTGGCGCGCGATCTGCCCGGAGATCACCCTGCGCAGCACTTTCATCGCCGGTTTTCCCGGCGAGACCGAGGCCGAGTTCGAGGCGCTGCTGGCCTTCCTCGAAGAGGCGCGGCTCGACCGCGTCGGCTGTTTCGCCTATTCGCCGGTGGAAGGCGCCGCAGCCAACGCCTTGCCGGGGGCCGTGCCGGACGCGCTGCGCGAGGAACGCCGGCGGCGCCTGATGGACGTGCAGGAGGATATTTCAGCCGAATTGCTCTCGGCCAAGATCGGGCGCGAAATCACCGTGCTGGTCGACGAAGTCGATGAGCAGGGCACGATCGCCCGTTCCTCGTCCGATGCGCCGGAAATCGACGGCGTGGTTTTCATCGACGGGTATTTCGACGCCGCGCCGGGCGACTTTCTGCGGGTGCGCGTGGTCGACGCCGATGAACACGATCTCTACGCCGAACCGGCGGCGGCGTGAAGCTCCGGCAAGCAAACGAATGAAAGGCGGAAATCGAATGACGGACGAAAATCTGATCGACACTCTGGCGGCGATCGTCGGGCCGGGCAATGTGCTGACGGCGGACGGCGACGTGGCGCCGTATCTCATCGACTGGCGCGGACGCTATCGCGGCGCGGCGCGCTGCGTCGTGCGTCCGGGGAGCACCGCCGAGGTCTCGGCTGTGGTGCGCGCCTGCGCCGCGGCGGGCGCGCCGATCGTGCCGCAGGGCGGCAATACGAGCCACTGCGGCGCGGGCATCCCGGATCTGACGGGCCGGGCGGTGCTCGTCTGTCTCTCGAGGATGAACGCGATCCGCGCCATCGATACGGCCAACGGCACGATCACGGTCGAGGCGGGATGCGTCCTGCAAGTCGTGCAGGAGGCGGCGTCCGCGGCCGGCCGCTTGTTCCCGCTGTCATTGGCCGCCGAAGGCAGTTGCCAGATCGGCGGCAACCTGGCGACCAACGCGGGCGGCGTGCAAGTCCTGCGTTACGGCAACGCCCGCGAGTTGACGCTCGGGCTGGAAGTGGTGCTGGCCGGCGGCGAGGTGTGGGACGGCCTGCGCGGGCTGCGCAAGGACAATACGGGCTACGACCTCAAGCAGTTGTTCATCGGTTCCGAAGGCACGCTGGGCATCATCACCGCGGCGGTGCTGAAGCTTTTTCCCCTGCCGCGGGCGACGGCGACGGCCTGGCTGGCGATCGCCTCGGCGCACGCGGCGGTGCGCCTGCTGGGCGAACTCCAGGCCGCGTTCGGCACGGCGCTGACGGCGTGCGAACTGGTCTCCGACATTTCGCTCGGCCTGGTGGAGAAGCACATTCGCGGCGCCCAGACGCCCTTGTCCGGCAGCCCGTGGCACCTGCTCGTCGAACTGTCCGGGCCGGGGGACGACGACGCCCTGCGCGCGTCGCTCGAAGGCTTTCTCGAAGGCGCGCTGGAAGGCGGCGGCATCACCGACGGCGTGGTGGCGCAAAGCGGCGAGCAGGCCGAACGACTGTGGACGCTGCGCGAGAGCGTCAGCGAGGCGCAGAAGATCGAAGGGGTGAGCATCAAGCACGACATCTCGCTGCCCGTCTCGCGCCTCGGCGAGTTCCTGGACCAGGCCGGCGCGGCGCTGCGGGCGGCCTATCCGGGCATCCGCATCGTCGCCTTCGGCCACGTCGGCGACGGCAACCTGCACTACAACCAGTCCAAGCCCGAAGCCGGCGAAAATGCCGCCTTCATCGCCGCGCAGCCCCAGGTCAACCGCATCGTGCATGACCTCGTCCACGCGCTGGGCGGCTCCATCAGCGCCGAACACGGCATCGGCCAGCTCAAGCGCGAGGAACTGCGCCGCTACAAGAGCGCCATCGAACTGGAGCTGATGCGCGCCGTCAAGCAGGCGCTCGATCCCCAGGGAATCATGAATCCGGGGAAAGTGCTTTGAGCGGCGCTTGAGCAAGGAATCAGCGTGTTTTCGAGTTGAGTGTTGACACATCGCCACAGGAACTTTGATATAGGCATAAGCCCGTCGTCCCGGTGTGAGCCGGAACCCAGTGCGTTCCTCAAAATTCCCGGATTCTGGCGATCAAAGGAAGACGGGATGGAAATAGGCGCCGTCGATATTGAAACTAAAGCGCAAGATGTTCCGATGTCCGTTTGTGGGATGATTCCCCTCGTATACATCAGCGCTCAGGAAAGCCGCCATGCAAACCGCCAAATTGTTCAATGACGGGCGCAGCCAGGCCGTGCGCCTGCCCGCCGCCTTTCGTTTTGCGGGAGACGCTGTGTTCATCCGCCGCGACGAGAAAACGGGCGACGTCATCCTGTCGGCAAAGCCGGCGGACTGGACGGGCTTCTTCGCCGCCGTCAAGGGTTTGAAAGTACCGGACGGTTTCTTGGGCAAGGAGGAGCGCGACTTGCCGGAAAACCGTCGCGACCCTTTTGCGGGGCTGGACGGATAATCTGCTTGCTCGACGGCAATACCATGAGCTTCCCGCTCAGAAGCTGTTTTGGAAATTAGAAAGACATTTGAGAAGCAGATGGATCATCCAAGGTAGGGCGCGCTCTCCGAGCGCGCCGGGTGGCGGCGGTTTCGGAGAAACCGCCCTACCTTCCCCCAGGGCTTGAATTGAGGTTTTTGGG
>JAISQQ010000084.1 GCA_031274075.1 Accumulibacter sp. | reverse complement strand
TCTGACCCCCGACTTGCGGTAATTACTCAGTTGCCTGGCCCGAAACATATTGACGTTTTTCGAGGTTCGGCCACAGAATGCGTACCAGTGCGCGTGAATCCGGAACAGCGTCCCGTTTTTCGCGTCGCGCGACGACCCGAAACTGTCACAAGAATGAGGAGGAACAAAACATGAAATTCAGATCGATGATTGTCGGCGCGCTGGCTGCCGGCGCTTTTTCCGTTTCCGCCCTGGCCGCCTACCCCGACAAGCCGGTCACGGTCATCTGCCCGTGGACCGCCGGCGGCGGGACGGACGTGCTGTTGCGCGCGCTGTCCAAGGAGGCCGAAAAGTTCCTCGGCCAGACGATCAACGTGGTGAATCAGACCGGCGGCGGCGGCGCGATCGGGCACAACGCCATTCGCGCGGCGCGTCCGGACGGCTATACGCTCGGGATGATCACCTTCGAACTCAACTCGCTGCCGCCGCAGGGGCTGGTGCCTTTCACCTGGAAGGACTTCGATCCGCTGCTGCGCATCAATTCCGACCCGGCGGCGCTGACGGTGCGCAAGGACGAGCCGTACAGCACGGTGCGCGGCTTCATGGACTACGCCAGGGCGCATCCGGGCGAAATCACCATCGGCAACTCGGCGCCCGGTTCGGTATGGCACATCGCCGCCGGCCTCGCCGCCGAAAAGACCGGCGTGGATGTCAAGCACGTTCCCTTCAACGGCGCGCAACCCGCGGTGACCGCGCTGGTCGGCGGACACATCAAGGCGGTGGCCGTTTCCGTCGCGGAAGTGCTCGGCCAGGTCCAGGCCGGCAACCTGAAGGTTCTGGGCGTGATGTCTTCCGAGCGTGACAAGATTCTTCCGGACGTGCCAACCTTCAAGGAACAGGGCGTCGATGTGGAATTCTATACGTGGCGGGGCTTGGCGCTGCCCAAGGGGGTGCCGGCCAACATCAAGGCGAAGATTTCCGATGCGTACCAGAAAGCCTTCGATTCCAGGGAATTCCAGGAATTCGCCGCCAAGGCTTCGTTGAACCTGGCGTATCAGAATGCCGCCGACTTCGCCAAATTCCTCGACCAGAACTACAAGGACGTCGAGGCGGTCATGAAAAACCTGGGACTGACCAAGAAATAGGTATTCATGCCTCCGGGGCGGTCGTTCAGGTCGCCCCTTTTTTATCGGCTGCCCGGGTTTGACGTGACGTGACGTGACGGACCGCGCGGCCAGTCGATCCCGGCGGGCGCGGCGCGCACGGGGAAAACGGGAGCCGGGTTCTCACGCGCGGATCGTCCGGCGAGCGCATCGCGTTTTCCCCCGGTGCGCTCCGTAGCTTGGGCGGTCGCACGCATTGAACGCAGTTTTGACTGGGGTTTTTGGGATGAAAACCGCGGATATCGTTGGCGGCGTCGTCGGCATGCTGATCGGCCTTCTTGCCCTCTGGGAAGGCTCGAAAATGCCCACGGACGTGGTCATGAAAATCGGCCCGAGCTATTTTCCGAACATGTTGGCGGCGCTGCTCATCGTCTTCAGCGCCGCGCTGTTGATCAACGCGCTGCGCGGCCTCAGCAAGGGCAAGGTCGAAGCGTTCCGCCTGTCCGACCAGGGCGTCCGGCGCGGCCTCGTCACCCTGGGCGCGGCCTTCGTGTTTTGCGTGCTGCTCGACCCGCTCGGTTTCCTCCTGACTTCCGAGATTTTTCTCGTATTCATGATCTGGATGCTGGGCAAGCGCGGCGCGCTGGCGCTGCTCGTCGCGCCGCCCGTGGTCACCGTGGCGACCTGGCTGCTGTTCGAAAAAGTGCTCTACCTGTCGCTGCCGGCCGGCGTGCTGGCCGACATCCTGTAGCCGGAGGGCGATCATGGATTTCAATTGGAGTTTGATGCTTTCGAGCTACGCCGCGGTGTTTACGCCGGGCATACTGCTCTGGATCTGTATCGGCACCACCGCGGGCATCGCCATGGGCGCCTTGCCCGGCCTCACCGCGACCATGGGCGTGGCGCTGCTGGTGCCGCTCACCTTCGGCCGTCCGGCGCTGGAAAGCATCTCGATGCTGATGGGCATCTACTGCGGCGCGATGTACGGCGGCGCGATCTCGGCGATCCTGATCCGCACGCCGGGCACGCCGGCCGCCGCCGCGACGGTCATGGAAGGCTATCCGATGGCGCGGCGCGGAGAAGCCGGCCGGGCGATGGCGATGGCCTTGTTCGCGTCGTTTTTCGGCGGCGTCGTCGGTTCGATCATCATGACCTTCGCCTCGCCGTTCATTTCGAGCATGGCGCTGGAGTTCGGTCCCGTCGAATATTTCGGCCTGGCCATTTTCGGCCTGTCGGTGATCGTCTCGATCTCCGGACGCTCGCTGGTCAAGGGCATGATGGCCGCCTTCTTCGGACTGCTCATCTCCACCATCGGCTTCGATCCGATCTCGGGTTTCCCGCGCTTTACCTTCGGCGTGGTCGAGATGATGGAAGGCCCGCCGTTCATTCCAACGCTGATCGGGCTGTTCGCCGTCTCGGAGGTATTCAACGAGGTGCAGAAATCCGGCGTCGTGCGGCAGGTCAAGGCCAGGCTCGACCAATACCTGCCCAGTTGGAGCGACATCAAATACTGTTTCAGGGAACTGTGCCGTTCGAGCGCCATCGGCACGGGCATCGGATCGATTCCGGGCGCCGGCGGGGACATCGCGGCCTTCGTTGCCTACGGCGAGGCCAAGCGCGCGTCGAAGCATCCCGAGCGCTACGGCAAGGGCGAGATCGAGGGGCTGGCGGCCTCCGAATGCGCCAACAACTCGTGTTCCTGCGGCGCGATGATCCCGCTGTTGTCGCTCGGCGTTCCCGGCGACGCCGTGACCGCCGTGCTGCTCGGCGCCTTCGTCATCCAGGGGCTGCAACCCGGGCCGATGCTGTACAAGGAACACATCGACCTGGTCTACCAGATCTTCGCCTCGATCATGCTCGCCCAGTTCGCCATGCAGTTCATCGGCATGGCCGGAATCCAGCTCTTCGCCCGGGTCGTGATGGTCGACCGCGCCATCCTGACGCCCTCGATTTTCGTCCTCTCCATGGTCGGCGCCTTCGCCATGCGCAGCAACATCTTCGACGTCTACACGACGTTCGCCTTCGGCATTCTCGGCTACATCATGATGCGCTACGACTATCCGCTGTCGCCGATCCTGCTGGCCCTGATCCTGGGGCCGATGGCCGAAGCCAACCTGCGCCGGGCGATGGTCATCTCCGGAGGCGACCCGGCGATCCTGGTCAGCCGCCCGATCGCCGTCGGGCTGATGCTGCTCGCCGTCCTCTCCCTCGTGCTGTCGATACGCGGGCACCGCAAGGTCGAAGCGCGGATGGCGGAAATGGAAAGGGAGTTTGAAAAGAACCTGGAATCAGAAGACTGATCAGAGGACAGAAGACAGAGGACGGAAGACAGTAATATTTGCGGGCGCTTCGCGCCCGGTAACTGAATTGTCCTCTGTCTTCTGTCCTCTGAAACCTAGCGAATGGAGAGCCTGTTGTTCTCCATGATGCCTTCCATCCCGGGCCGATAGACGGCGAAGTTGTTCTTGCCGTTGTATTTGGCGTGGTACATGGCGATATCCGCGAGCTTCATCAGTTCGTTGCAGTCGCTCGACATCGAGGGGAAAAGGGCGACGCCGATGCTGAGCCCCACCTCGAAATCCCGGATGAAGGGCTGGAGCGCGTCCTGCGCCTGGAAGCCGGCCAGCATCTCCCGCGCCGCGGCGGCGGCTTCCTCCTCGCTGGCCACGCCCGGCGTGATCTGCAG
>JAISQQ010000466.1 GCA_031274075.1 Accumulibacter sp. | reverse complement strand
CCCTTTCTTCCCCCTGGATGAGCAGACCATGAAACCTCCCGCCCTGAATCACCTGTTTCTTGTCTTCGCCCTGGCCCTGCTCATTGCGCTCCCGGCTACCGCCGCGCCGCTGATCGTCGTCGAGGATCGCGGCGGCGTTTCGGCGCGGCCGTACTATCAGGCGCTGAATCCACGCGCGGAGCCGGCCCAGGCGCCCGCCACGCCCACCTCGCGCCCGGCGCCCCGGATTGGCGCTCCCGCCGACGCCGAAGCCGCGATGCTGCCGGTGCGCTCCGAACGGCTCTCGCCGGGCGTCGAGCCGGCCCGCGTGATCCACGCGCCGGGCTTGACGCCTTTGTTCCTCATCGGCGGCGACGAGCGTTCGCGCGCCTGGCTCGTGCGCAAAGCGCCGCTGCTGCGCGAGTTGGGCGCGTTCGGGCTGGTGGTCGAGGTGGACACGCCCGCAGCGCTCGCCGAACTGCGCCATCTGGCGCCGGGGGTGAATCTCTCGCCGATCTCGGGCGACGATCTCGCCCGGCGCCTGGGCGTCCGCCACTATCCGGCGCTGATTACCGCGACCGGGATCGCGCCATGAGGCGCCCGCCATGGCCCGTCAAGCCGTCGAAGTCCTGCTGCGGCCAGCGGTGGAACTCTATACCGTGGCGGTGTCTCTCGCCGCCGCGTTTTTGTGCCTGGCGGCGCCGTGGGCACTCGCGCTGAGTCCGCGGCTGGGCGTTTGCGGCGCGCTGGCGTTTTTGGTCTTCGGCGCGATCCGCCTGCGTGACGCCTGGATCGTCCTGCGCTATCGCCGCCACATCCGCCGCCTGCCGCGCTACGCGATGGCGAGCCGCGAGGTGCCGGTCAGCCGGCAGCGCCTGTTCGTCGGCAAGGGTTTTTTGTGGGAACAAAAGCACACGCATCGGCTGATGCAGACCTGGCGGCCGGAGTTTCGCCGCTATGTGGAACCGGCGTTTCTTTACCGGCTGGCCCGAAGGATCGAAGAACGCCTGGAGTTCGCGCCGTTCCCGCTCTCCCGGCTCGCCGGGATCCTCGCCTGGGACAGTCCCCTGAATCCGGTGCGGCCGCTGCCGCCGGTCGGCGGCCTGCCGCGCCTGCACGGCATCGAGCCGCGGGAAGTCGACGTCAGCCTGCCGCTCGGAGAACGCGTCGGGCACACCCTGGTGCTCGGCACGACGCGCGTCGGCAAGACGCGCCTCGCCGAACTCTTCATCACCCAGGACATCCGGCGCAAGGTCGACGGACAGCATGAAGTGGTGATCGTCTTCGATCCCAAGGGCGACGCCGACCTCTTGAAACGCATGTACGTCGAGGCGAAGCGCGCCGGACGCGAGGGCGAGTTCTATGTCTTTCACCTCGGCTGGCCCGATATTTCGGCGCGCTACAACGCCGTGGGCCGCTTCGGGCGCATCTCCGAAGTCGCCTCCCGCATCGCCGGTCAGCTTTCTGGCGAAGGCAACAGCGCCGCGTTCCGGGAATTTGCCTGGCGCTTCGTGAACATCATCGCCCGCGCCCTTGTGGAACTGGGACAGCGCCCGGACTACCTGCTGATCCAGCGGCACGTCATCAACATCGACGCGCTGTTCATCGAGTACGCGCAGCACTTCTTCGCCCGGACGGAGCCGAAGGCGTGGGAAGTCGTCGTCCAGCTCGAATCGAGGCTGAACGACAAGAACATCCCGCGCCACATGACCGGACGCGAGAAGCGCGTCGTGGCGCTGGAGCAGTATCTGTCGCAGGTCAGGATCTATGATCCGGTGCTCGACGGCCTGAGAAGCGCGGTGCGCTACGACCGCACCTATTTCGACAAGATCGTCGCTTCCCTGCTGCCGCTCCTGGAAAAGCTGACCACCGGCAAGATCGCGCAGCTTCTGGCGCCGAATTATTCGGACTTGAAGGATCCGCGCCCGATCTTCGACTGGATGCAGGTTCTCCGCAAGCGCGGCATCGTCTATGTCGGACTCGACGCCCTGTCGGACGCGGAAGTCGCCGCGGCGGTCGGCAATTCGATGTTCGCCGACCTGGTGTCGGTCGCCGGGCACCTCTACAAGTTCGGCATCGACGACGGCTTGCCGGGCGCGTCGGCCCAGGCCAGGGTGCCGATCGATCTGCACGCCGACGAGTTCGCCGAGCTGATGGGCGACGAGTTCATCCCGCTGGTGAACAAAGGCGGCGGCGCGGGCGTGCAGGTCACGGCCTATACGCAGACGCTCTCCGACATCGAGGCGAAGATCGGCAACCGCGCCAAGGCCGGGCAAGTAGTCGGCAATTTCAACAACTTCTTCATGTTGAGGGTGCGCGAGACGGCGACCGCCGAATTACTCACGAAGCAGTTGCCCAAGGTCGAGGTCTACGCCGCCACCTTGATGAGCGGCGCGACCGACAGTTCCGATCCGCGCGGCGCGTCGGCCTTTACGTCCAATACCCAGGACCGCCTCACCCCGGCCAGCGTGCCGCTGATCGAACCGGCGCACGTCGTCGCCTTGCCCAAGGGCCAGTGCTTCGCGCTCATCGAGGGCGGCAAGCTGTGGAAGATCCGCATGCCGTTGCCGGTGGCCGATCCCGGCGAGGCGATGCCGAAGGATCTGCGCGAGATGGCCGAGGGCATGCGCCAGCGCTACGTCGAGGCGGACGAATGGTGGGAAGGCCCGGCCGGGCCGGATCGGGAGGAAGCGCCAGCGGAGGGGTGGGAAGGCGGAAAGCCTGGAAAGGCCGCGGAAGCGCTTGAGATCGTGGCAA
>JAISQQ010000457.1 GCA_031274075.1 Accumulibacter sp. | reverse complement strand
AAGAAGGCGCGCGTATGGCCGGGGTAGGCTTGCGGGTGCAGGATCGCCGAGATTTCGGTCAGGATTTCATCGAGCCGGTCCGACGACTGCGCGTAGTGCGGCAGCGGCGCATAGACGCGGCCCTCCGGCCCGAGCGGGCGGATTTCCCCGATCAGCGGGTTGGCGCGGGCCAGCGCCGCCTTCGAGGTCGCGCCGCGCGACGGCGTGCGGTAGGTGAAATAGATGTCGGCTTCCTTACCGCTGTGGATGAAGCGTTCGGTGGAGATCTCGATGCACGAGGTGCCGTAGACGTCCTTGAACAGGTAGTCGCTCTGCGCCAGGCCGATCAGTTCGGCGACCCAGGCGTTGCCGGGCTCGACGAGCACGCGCTTTTCGTAGATGTCGCCCCACATCGCCTTCGGCTGCGGTAGGCCCCTGGTGCGCTCGCGGATTTGCCGCAGGGCGGAATCGACCTTCTCGAAATACGCCCGGCCCTGTTCCTCGCGGCCAAAGAACGGCGCGATGAATTCGACGAAGCGCATATGCGTGTTCAGGCAGGTGGCGATCGGCGTGGTGGTCACCACCACCGGGATGCCGAGGCTGTCCATCATCGGGATGATCGACGGGTCCCAGGTCATCACCACGTCGGGGTGCTGCGCCTTGACGCGCTCGAAATCGACCTCGGTGCCCGGCCCGACATAGACGACGCGGCCTTCGTCGAAACCGCGCCGCACGTCCTCGCGCCACCATTTGTCGCGCGGCTCGGTGACGCCGACCACGGTCTCGGGAACGCCCAGCGCGGCCAGGATGCCGATCTCGAAGGCGCGGTACGAGACCACGCGCCGCACCGGCACCTCGATGACGCGGGTCGGCGCGAAGCCGTCAGGCGCACGCGCGCCGCGCGGGATCAAGGCCAGCTTGCGGCCCGCGTCGTCGCGCACCTCGGTATGGCCCTCCTTCTTGTGGACCGAGAACTCGCCGATGTTCATGAACGACGGCTTCGGCTTCTGTTCGCCGCCGCCCTGGCAGGCGGCCAGCCAAGCGAGCGACGCGGCGGCGGCCAGGCCGGCGAGGCGTTTGATCCAGCGGGGATGTGCCATGATTTCTTTATCTCCTTATTTTCCTTATTTCCTTCTGCTGCCGAGAACGTAAAGCGCAAGCCCCAGCACGAACACCGCCATGCCGAAGCGATACACGATGGCCGAGGGGTCGCGGCGCACGATCAGCTTGATGTACGCCATGCCCATGCCGCCGCCCGGCTTGCGCGGCTGGAAGTCGCTCAAGTGAATCGTGACGCCGCCGACACGGACCGGCGCGTCGAAGTTGAGCAGCGCGGACTCCTCCCGCCCGCCGCGCTCGACCGTCAGCCGGGCATTCGGACGGATCACGTAGCCGTCGAAAGCGTCCACCCGCGAGCCGCGCAGCAGCTCCGGCGTAAAATCCAGGAATCTCACCGCCGCCTGTCCGCCGTCCAGGACCAAACGCTCGCCGGGGCGCAGGGCGCGGCCCGGTTCGCCGGTGGCAAAGAGATAGCTGCAAAGGTAGCCGGCGAGGATCACCAGCACCGCATAGTGCATCAGGTGCGCCGCCAGGCGGAAGGGGAGTTCGCGCCACGCCGGGCGTCCGCCCAGGATATGGACGACGCGCCGGGTGGTGCACACGAAGGTGTTGAGCGCCAGCCCGCCGAGCAGGACGAGCATGGCGAAGAACCAGAGCGCGTGGCGCGGATTGGCCGCGCCGTAGGTATCCAGCCATTCGAGCAGGCCAACGTCGCTCATCGGCGCGAAGATTTCGAGGTTTTCCCGCAGCGAGAGGTAGCCCAGCCCAAGGTCGGCGGCGAGGAGAAAACACAGGAGGACGGTCAGGCGGATGTCGCCGAGCGCGCGCCACAAGCGGATTCCATGCGCTTTCATGGGCTATCCCAAGGGCAGCGGATTAACGAACGGCCCCATGTCCGGACCGCCGTTGAGCGCCAGGATCAGCGCCACGCCCAGGACGCCGGTGGCCGCCCGCGCCCGGCGGCTGCCGAGGCCGCCGAGCCGCAGGTGGATGACGCCGACGTAGAACAGCCAGGTGCCGACGGCGGTGAGCGTGGACGCGTCTTCCCAGACCATCGGCACGCCCCAGCCGGACAAGGACCACACTTCGCCGGAAAACAGCGACAGCGTCCAGCAGGCGAAGCCCCACGCCGTCCAGCGGAACGCGCGCCGCATGACGTCGTCGTGCCCAAGCAAGGCCGCGCAGCTCCATCCGCCGGCGATGAAAAAGCATGCGCGTCCGATCGAGCCGAACAGCAGCACGCCATGCGCATAGACCGAGGTGTTCTTGACGATCGGCAGGTAGAAATCCTTGGGAAAGCAGACGCCGATGAGCACCACCAGGAGTCCGCAGGCGAGCAGCCAGCGGCGAACGGCGGCGGCAACGCCCGGATCGCTGCCGCGCAGCGCGAACGCGCCGAGCAGAACGAGCAGCGGAGGAAACAGCAGGCTGCCGGAAAACGTCGGCGTCATCGGCCAGCTCATCCAGTAGCGCATACCGGCGTAGACGATTCCGGCGACGGCGGCGAGCCACGCCAGTGGCGCGGCTGCGCGGCGCGTCCGCCCAGGCAGGCACGCCGAGACCAGCGCCAAAAGCAGCAGCAAGGCTTCGATCCTGAGCACACAGCGGCTCGTTTCCATGATCCTTCCCCGCGCGACGCGTCGAACAAGCAGGGAAATCTCCGCGGCGGGAAGGTCGGCGCTCGAAAAGCGGAAACGGCACAAGACGGTCGAGGCCAGGAAAACAAACCGGAGCCGGGGCGAATCCGAAGCGGCGTCAAACAATCGATCCGCGACTTCAAGGCCGCCCGCACTCTCATCGTGCCCGTGGCGCCAGACGGTCTTCACCCACCCCGGGGAATACCCATCCAGTTTTCCAGGCCGGTCTTCTGGCTCGCCGTCATCCTTCTCCGGCACCTTCCCGTGCGAATCGCATGGCACAGTGGCGCTTTGCCGGAGTCGTCAGGCCTACAGCAGCGGGGGCTGCGCCGGAATGTCCCACTCTTCGTGGAGCGGAGTCACCGGCTTCCCGTTTCACCCTCCCCACGGCCGTGGGGACAGGCACCCGAAAACGGTGCTCATTCTATACCCGTCAGCTTCGGGGGCAAGTTTTCAGAGGACAGAAGACAGTCCAATTACCGGGCGCTTCGCGCCCGCAAACATTACTGTCTTCCGTCCTCTGTCCTCTGTCTTCTGAACTCTGAACAGCATCCGCCCTACGGGATTCGGGGAACCGGCGGGAAGTGTGCGCCTTTCTGGGGGCGCGGGGCACCAGCCCCGCAACGGCAGCGACGGCGTCATTCCCGGCCATTGCGGGGCGGAAGCCCCGCGCTCCCAGGGGTCCCCCACGTTACGCGCCGAGCCGGCGAACGGTTTTCGTAGGGCGGATGCAATCCGCCGATCGTAAACCTCCGGCGCAACGCGCCGCACGATTCAAGGCCGTCGAACAATAAAAGCGGCTGCGCCGGAGAGAACGACCGGCGGGAGGCGCTTCGCTTTCCCGCCCTACGGGGTGCGCCATCGGCCCGGCGCAAGCCGGGACCCCGTTCGTTGGTCAAACTTCCTGGATTCCGGCTTGCGCCGGAATGACGGGGAGAAATGGCCGCCGTCGGCATAATCGTGGAGATTGGAGGCAGGCAAACAGTGCCTCTTGCAAACCGGAGTCGGCGCATG
>JAISQQ010000192.1 GCA_031274075.1 Accumulibacter sp. | reverse complement strand
GTAATGTTTCCCGGCGCTGCCGCGGCGCAGTGGGCAAAAATCGAGAGGGAAACATCAAAATGGTTATTGGAATGAGACCCCCAGGTAAGACCCCAATGATCCAACACCTGACCCATGCGGACAGAATCTTCCATGGTCCAGAAATGAGGATCGGCCAGAACTATGTCAATCGATTTTTCCACCGCCGCGTGATAAAACTGCCGCCAGTCGGTAGCGATCATGTTGGTTGCCGTAGGTATTCCAGTGGCCATTTTGAATTCCGCCATGGTCTCCCGGCCTGAATAACCGCGTTCCCCGCCGCAGGGATCTTCGGCATAGCTCAACGGCGAGCCTTTGCAGATTCTGACAGCCTCTTCAAGGGACCACGCCCCGTTGGGATCGATGTTGATCCGCGCGTCTGGAAATTTCTTTGCAAGGGCGTAAATGGCCTGCATCTCCTGTTCTCCGGATAAAACCCCGCCCTTCAGCTTGAAATCCTTGAAACCGTAATATTCCTTTGCGGCCTGCGCTTGTTCCAGAATGGCCTCTGTCGTCATGGCCGGCTTTCGCCGCTGCGCAAACCACGAGTTGCTGTTATCCTTTTCGTCGATATAGGGAAGCCCCGTCTTGCCGGCGTCGGCCTGGTAAAACAAATACCCCAAAACAATCACATCCTGCCGTTGTCGGCCATCTCCCAAAAGTTCGCAGACAGGCAGCCCCAGAAACTGTCCCATGAGATCCAGCAAGGCCGCTTCTACCGCGGTTTCCGCGTGAACCACATCCTTGAGGTTCGCCAAAGACAGATTTTGCAGCCCTTCGCTGTTTTTTGCCGAATTCTCATGTATCCGCTTCAAGGACCGGACGATGGAACGGTATTCTCCAACACTGCGCCCTTTTACCAGTGGAATATACCCCTCCAGAGCCCGGGCAATGGCGTCTCCGCCGTGAACCTCCCCAACTCCGGTGCGGCCGGAATTATCCTTGAGGATAACCAGGTTCCTGGTAAAGAAAGGTGAATGCGCGCCGCTTAGCGAAAGCAGCATACTATCGTACCCCGCCACGGGGACAACCTGCATTTCAGTGACGACAGGCAAAGAGCCATTCATGTCTTTTTCTCCCTCAATTTTTTCTGCAACGCCGTCAATCCGAAGAAAGCCACGAGCAGCACAAAGAACATCAGCGCGATGGGATGGTTCAGGATGTCAAGGAAATCTCCGTTGGAATACTGTAGACCACGGCGAAGATTAGTCTCAAAAGGCTCACCCAGAATGAAGCCAAGAACGAGCGGCGGGATCGGCACGCCGAATTTTTTCATCAAAAGGCCGAGGACGCCGAAGAACACCAGTCCCCAGGCGTCGAAGATACGGGAGTTGACCGCGTAGGCGCCGATGATGCAGAGAACGACGATTACCGGCAGCAGAACATGGGCGGGGATCCTGAGTATTTGAACAAATCCCTTCATTCCCCCGTACATAATCAACATCATAAGGAAAGAGGAGAAAATCATTGCCGCGAAAATCATATATACGGCGGCCCCGTTGGTTTGGAACAGCAATGGTCCGGGCGTTACCCCATGCAGCATGAACCCGCCGAGAAGCAGTGCGGTGGCGCCGTCTCCGGGGATTCCCAGCGTAAGCAAAGGGATCATGGCGCCGCCTATGGTGGCGTTGTTCGCGGACTCCGAGGCCACCACGCCGTCAATGACGCCGGAGCCGAATTTTTCGGGATATTTCGAGGAATTTTTGGTCACGGAATAAGCGATGAGATTGGCGGTAGAACCCCCGATTCCAGGAAGTATCCCGATACCCAGTCCGATGAAGGAACAGCGGATGATGTTTACTATCTGGCTTTTCAATTCCGCGAAACTGAATCCCAGGCCGCGAATTGTGAAATCCGTAACGATGCTGGTATCCTTGTCCGTGCTTCCGGAAGAACTCGAGATTACTTCCGAAATGGCGTAAAGGCCCACCAGTACCGGCAAAAGGGTAAATCCCGAGGTCAGCTCGATGCTGTCGAAGGTGTAACGCTTTGCCGCATCGATGGGGGCCAGCCCCACAGTGGCGATCATCATCCCGAGAAGAGCGCTGACAAGTCCCATGACCAGGGATTTTCCTACCAGGCTGGAAATAAGGGCCAGGGCAAAGACAGTGACAGCGAAATTTTCCCAGGGGCCGAATTTTATGGTCAGCGCTGCCAATACCGGGGAAATAAAAACCAGAGCCACGATACTTATCAAGGTACCTATGAAAGAACAGAAAATTCCGATCCCAAGGGCTTTACCCGCCTGGCCTTTCAATGCCAGGGGCCTTCCGTCGAAACAGGTTGCGATGGACGAAGGAGTTCCTGGCATATTCAGTAGAATGGCTGAAACAAGACCTCCCGAGGTGCCTCCGATATAAATGCCGGTAAGCATGGCGAGACTTATTCCCAAATCCATTCCGTAGGTGATGGGAAGGAACATGGAAAGAGCCGCGACAGTAGTGAGGCCCGGCAGCGCGCCAAAAATTATGCCTGCGGAAACTCCCAGGAAAATAAGCAGGATATTTACGGGACTCGAAAAAATGGCGGCGAATCCCGCACCGAACAGTTCTAACATTCCATTCTCCTAGCCCAGCAGTCCGCGCGGAAGGAACATCGAGAGCTTGGTAAACAGCAGGTACAACAGTATCGATAAACCTGTTGAGAAACAAACAATGAAAATCGCCCAGCGCTTTCGTTTTTCCGCTGGAATCAAGAGGAACATTTCGGCCAGCAGAAATAAAATCGTGGACAGAATAAAACCGAGACGGGTAAAAAGAAAAATATAGGCGCAGATAAACAGAACCGAAAGCAGCATGAGCCAGCCGGATCTGCCGATTTCAAAACGAGTGCCGCCTGCTTTTCCAGTCTCATTGCTTGTCTGCGTCCTCTTCAGTTTTAGCGCATTCCCCGCAATATGAATAATACTAAGGACCGCCATCAATCCTCCAATCAACTGGGGAATTGCCTTGGAAGTCAGAGTACTGTTGCCAAAGGGGTCAAACGAAGAAATCGAGAGGGACCCTGCAAGGTAAAGCGCCGCCAGGATGAAGAAAAATATTCCCACCCCGATTTCCTGTTTGTGATTCATGCATGCTCCTCGACAAAAGGGGACGCAGACGGCCTGGCTATTTTTTCCCTCGCAGCACGTCTGAAATCTGCATCAGATTCTCCAGCTCATTGGCAAAATGCTCTTCCGTGGGCTTGGTGTCCATATAGAAAGGCGTCTGGCCAAAGGCTTCGATTTCTTTTGCATAGGATGCGTTACCGGCTACTACCTTGCCCACAGCCTGGCTCAATTTGGCGACGATGGCCGGATCGGTTCCTTTCGGCATAAAGAAAGTATTGTAGTAGTTGTAGCCGCACTTCACGCCCGATTCGAGAAGGGTGGGGACATTGGGCAATGAAGGAGACCTCTGGGAGCTGACGGTGGCCAGGATTTTGAATTTATTCGTCTTGAGGTAATCCTCGATCATATTGACCTGGATTGGAATGACGTCAACGTGGTTGCCGAGAAGCAGGGGGATTCGTTCTCCGGAACCGCCAGAGCTTACCACGTTCAATTTGGCGCCCGCATTCTGCAAGGCAATGGCTATCCACTGGGTGGAAGCGCCGGTATTGGCGGTAAGACGGTATTTTCCTGGATTTTTTTGCGAGTCCGCAATGAGATCTTGAATGCTGTTCCATGGAGCGTCGGCACGGACGGCGATAACCTCCTCGGAAGCCTTGGCGAAAACGGCAACTGGCGCCAAATCGGCATAGGTAAAATTTATCACTCCGGAAGCCGCGGCAACGTTGATGGAAAGCTGGTGGACCAGCACGGTATAGCCATCGGGCTTGGCGTCCTTGACCTGGGCCGCGGCAATGGTTCCGCCGGCGGCGCCCACATTGGTGATGACAATGGGTTGTCCAAGTTCCTGGCTCACGTATTTGGCCATGGCTCTGGCGTTATAGTCGGAATTTCCGCCGGCGGAAAAGGCGACAACCAGGTTGATTGCCTGATTCGGCCAGTTCGAAGCGCTTGATTCGGCCGCGATGAGCGGAGCCGACGCCAGAGAGATCATCGCCAGGGATAAAAAGAGTTTTTTCATGTTCATTTCCTCCATAAAAGTGAATAATTATGACGACAGCTTACTGCGGGCAACGCTTCATGCTTCTTTCCCGGATCGAAGCATCGAACGATCCGGTTTTTTCCACATCTTTGGCGTAGCGCGGCAACGGCTATTGGATTTGCCAGGCTGTTTGCGCCGTTGTTGTCATGATGGCTTGGCGAACGGGGCATTGAAGGTGTTTTCAGGCTTTTTGTCCGATCTCGAAATCAGCCAGCAGTTCCAGGGCGCGTACCATGCCGGAGTGATCCCAGGCGCTGCCGCCGTGCGCCGCACAACTATTGAACAGTTCCTGGCAGGTGGCGGTGTTGGGCAATGAGACGCCGAGCTTGCGCGCCGCGGAAAGCGCCAGGTGGAGGTCCTTCTGGTGCAGTTCGATGCGGAAGCCGGGGTTGAAGGTGCGCTTGACCATGCGCTCGCCATGCACTTCGAGGATTTTCGACGAGGCGAAGCCGCCCATCAGCAAGCATAGGCTGGGGTGAGCGGAGCGAACCCCAGCATCGATTGTCCATTGGCTTTTGTATTGGGGTTCGCGCCGGGAAGGCCGGCTGGGTTTTGGGTTCCTGGGAGCGCGGGGCTTCCGCCCCGCAACAGCGGCGGCCGTGTCATTCCCGTTGTTGCGGGGCTGGTGCCCCGCTCTCCCAGGGGGATGGCGTTCGGCGACGCGCTTATTCTTCGGAGTCTTCGTCTTCTTCCAGGTTGTAGCAAGCATAGGCTGGGGTGAGCACAGCGAACCCCAGCATCGAATGTCCATTGGCTTTTGCGTTGGGGTTCGCTGCGCTCACTCCAACCTATACGGGCTCCGACAGCGCTTCCACAGACTCAAAATGCCGCGTCGTGTTTCGCTACCTACGTCATTTCCCGGCAGCCAGCCCGGAATGAGGAACGTTCGCCTGGCCGCGGTGGCTCTTGCGGTTCAGATCGAGTTCGAGGCGATACGCCAGCGCGATGAACAGGGACTGGACCAGGCTCATCGTACAGGCCAGGGCGCGGAAGTTGTAAACCTCCGCTTCGTGAACCAGGAGCGTAACGGCGGCTAGCCGCGAAATGGGCGACAACGAGCTGTCGGTGATGGCGAGCACGGACGCCTGGCGTTCTACGGCGATCTCCGTGCAGAAATGGGTTTCCTCTCCGTAGGGCGACATGCTGATGGCGATCAGCACGTCGCCTTTCGCCAGGCTTTCGATCTGCTCCCTGTACATGCTGCCCATCGCGTCGATCAAGACGACGCGCTTGCGCGTTCGCGGCAGGACGTAACCGAGATAGCTCGCCACGGGGAACATTCGGCGCACACCCATGATGTAGATATGCTTGGCGTTCTGGAGAAGGGCCACGGCCTTGTCGAAGGCGTGGGCGTCGAGGTTTTCGCCGATCGCGCCAATGCCCGACTGGCAGGCTTCCAGGAAACTGCGCGCGAGTTCGAAACTCTTCATCTTCGCCGGATTCTTGCTGATCATGGCGCGGATCCGCTGCTGGTAACTGGCGGCCGTCACGGTACTGTTCGCGTAGGCGTCGCGGAAAACCGCCTGCATTTCGGAAAAACCCGAGAAACCGAAATATTGGGCGAAACGGACCACCGCCGATGCTTGCACGCCGCAAGTGTCCACGATATCGCGGATGCGCACGACGATCATCCGCTGCTGGTTCTCCGTAACGTATCGCGCGATGGCCTTGAGTTGCCTGGACAAGGCGTCGTACTCGCCCGCGATCCGCCGGACCAGATCCTCCACACTGCTGCTCCGCACCATGTCTTTCCGCTCCAGGGCCGTTGTAGAAACCCATGTGCCTCTGCCGCCGCACATAGCGATGTGGATTTTAGCGCAAGCTCACGGCGCGGATCGATCCTGGGAAAACAGACGCTCGACGCGCGCCCTGCGTTCCCGGATGCAAAAATTGCCGCGGGCGGGCGATGCGATTTTCGCGCCGCGAGCTCGCCGCGAACTCGCCGCCCCGCCGGCAGGCTTGGGCGCCTTCAGGCAAAAGCCGTTGCGAAGCGCGGCAACGCTACGCGGAATCGCGCCGTCCGGCGATGAAAGTGGAACACCGTTCCAGATTATTGATCGCCATACAAACTTGGGGTAGAGTATCGCTTCCCGGAGCGGCGGGCCTGGATCGTTTGCCTTGTTTCCTGCCTGCCACGCCCTTCGTCCGCAATCCTTGTTGTCATGGGGTTTCCGGTTCTTGTTATCACACTTTGGATGACGCCATAATGAGCAAAATTTTCTTTCCCGATGCCGAAATCGAGCTCGAGACGCTTGAGGAAAATCGCGTCTGCCGGAAGATCCGGGCGCACGACGATGCCTTGATGATCGTTGAAGTGATGTTCAAGTCGGGCGCGGTCGGCAGCGAGCATCGCCACGTTCACGAGCAGGTTTGCTACTGCCTGGCAGGCGAATTCGATTTCACCGTCGAGGGGCGGACGAGCCGCCTGCGCCCGGGCGATTCGGTTTACATTCCCTCCTCCGCGTTGCATGGCACGGTCTGCCTGAGCGAAGGTCGGCTGCTCGACGTTTTCACGCCGCAGCGTGAAGACTTTCTCAAGAAATAATCCGTGGAGGACGATCGATGAAACTGGAGATGCGTTACGGGCACCATCCCGAAGATGTCAAGCACTATGATACCGAAGCCCTGCGCCGCCATTTCCTGGTGGAAAAGGTTTTCGCCGCCGGCGAGCTGACGCTGGTCTACACCCACGTCGACCGCGTCGTCTTCGGCGGCGCGATGCCGACCACGCAGGCGCTCTCGCTCGAAGGCGGCAAGGAATTCGGCACGCCGAACTTCCTCGACCGCCGCGAGCTCGGCGTGGTTAACCTGGGAGAACCCGGGCGCGTGCTCGTCGATGGCAAGGTTTACCCCCTGGCCAACGGTGACGGCCTGTACATCGGCATGGGCACGGCGACGGTCTCCTTTGCCAGCGACGATGCCGCCCGGCCCGCCAAGTTCTACCTCGTCAGCTCCCCGGCGCACGCGACGCATCCCACGGCGCACATCACCCGCGCCAACGCCAATCCGAGGAAGCTGGGCGATCCGGTAAGCTGCAACGTGCGCACCATCTACCAGTACGTGCACCCCGCCGTATGCAAGAGCTGCCAACTGGTGATGGGCGTCACCGTGCTCGAACCGGGCAGCGTGTGGAACACCTATCCGCCGCACACCCACGAGCGCCGCATGGAGGTTTACCTCTATTTCGGCATGGACGAGAGCACCCGCGTGTTCCACATGCACGGCCAGCCGGCCGAGACGCGCCACATCGTGATGGCCAACGAGCAGGCCGTCATTTCCCCGTCGTGGTCGATCCATTCCGGCGTCGGTTCCGGCGCCTATTCCTTCGTCTGGGGAATGGCCGGCGAAAACCAGACCTTCGACGACATGGACACGCTCGGTCCCAACGATCTCAAGTAAAGGACACTTTCATGAACGGAATTCTCGACGCCTTCAAGCTCGACGGCAAAGTCGCCATCGTCACCGGTTCGGAACGCGGCCTCGGGCGCGGCATGGCCACCGCGCTGGCCCAGGCCGGCGCGGACATCGTCGGCGTAACCTACGTGGACAGCGCCCCGGAAACCGCCGCCGCAGTGCAGGCGGCCGGCAAACGCTATCGGCATGTGCAAGCCGACCTGCTGAGCATCGAACCGATCGGGCGCGTCGTCGACAGCGCATTGCGGGAATTCGGCCACATCGACATCCTGGTCAACAACGCCGGCATCATCATCCGCAACGACTCGGTCGATTTCACCGAGAAGGAGTGGGACGATGTCATGAACATCAACGTCAAGACCACCTTTTTCATGTGCCAGGCCGTGGCGCGCCAGTTCATCAAGCAAGGCAGCGGCGGCAAGATCGTCAACGTCGCCTCGATGCTCTCCTTCCAGGGCGGCATCCGCGTGCCGTCCTACACGGCGTCCAAGAGCGGCGTGAAGGGCATCACCATGCTGCTGGCCAACGAGTGGGCCAGGCACGGCATCAACGTGAATGCCATCGCGCCGGGCTACATGGCCACCGACAACACCCGTCAGTTGCGCGCCGACGAAGCGCGCAGCGCGGAAATCCTCGGCCGCATCCCGGCCGGGCGCTGGGGGCTGCCCGAGGATCTGGGCGGCGCCGTGGTCTTCCTGGCGTCCAAGGCCGGCGATTACGTCAATGGCTACACCATCGCCGTCGATGGAGGCTGGCTCGCGCGCTGATTTGCGGGGGGGCAGGTAATCAGGTAACAGATGTCAGGTGTCAGGTGTCAGGTCGGTTAGCGGGCGCTTCGCGCCCGCAGGAATTGTCTTGGAAACCGCAGTCGTCCTACGCATGAGCATAAATGGGGGTAGTCGGAAAGCCATCGGAGTTCCGCTTGTCCCCAGAATCCGTTTGAGAACCTGTTTGCGATCTTCTCTCTGGGAGCGCGGGTAATCTTACACAAGCCCATTCTGAAAGCCTCTCTCCGGGCCGCCTCTGGGAGCGCGGGGCACCAGCCCCGCAACAGCGGCGCCAGCGTCATGGCACGGGTCAAAAGCGGAGCTGGCGCCTCACGCTCCCAGAGAGAAAAATCGCAAACAGGTTCTGAGATGTTGCCACACGGAATACCCCTGTGACCCAGCGCATGCTTCGGAGAACGGTCGAAGCGCCTTCGTCCGGGGTATCCAACGCGGCACGAAACGGCGCCATCGCTTCCATTCACAACGCGTACCGCATGCCGCCATCCACGAACAGGACGTGGCCGTTGACAAAGTTGGAAGCGTCGGACGAAAGATAGATCGCCGCGCCGATCAAGTCCTCGGGTTTCCCCCAGCGCCTGGCCGGGGTGATGCTTTCGATCCACGCGTTGCGCTCGGGATCGCGCGATAAGGGCAGAGTCATTTCGGTGAGGATATATCCGGGGGCAATGCCATTGACCTGGATGTCGTATTTCGCCCATTCCACGCACATGGCTCTCGTGAGCAGGACGAGTCCGCCCTTGGCGGCGGCATAGTTGGCGATCTCGGGCCTTGGCCTTTCGCAGTTGATCGAGCAGGTATTGACGATTTTCCCGGATTTCCTCGGAATCATGCGCCGCGCGACAGTCCTTCCCACGAGGAAGGCTGAAGTGAGATTGGTGTCGATCACCGCCCGCCATGCTTCCTCGGGCATGTCCACGAGCGGCGCGCGCCGATGGATGCCGGCGTTGTTGAACAGGATATCCACCGGCGAGACATCCTTCTCGATCCGGGCCACGGCGTCTTCCACCGCCGCCGCGTCGGTGACGTCGAAAGCCGCCGCCCTGGCGTCCAGGCCTTCCTTGCGAAGCGTTTCCGCGGCCGCGTCCGCCACCTCGGCGGCGAGGTCGTTGATGACGACGCGCGCCCCTTGCTCCGCGAGGCCGCGCGCCAGGACGAGGCCGATGCCTCTCCCGGCCCCGGTGAGCAAGGCCGTTTTCCCGCATAGATCGAACATTCCGGACATTTTGGCGTCCTTTCATCGAAACGACCTGGCGTGATCCGTCAAGGCGGCCGGCCAGCCTTGCCACTATACGACGAATAAAATAATTTTTCTATTTACTTTTGAGATTAGAACGTATATTGTTAACCACGCTCCAGCCAAACCGTTGGGGCGGGACAACTTCCAAACAACTTCTAATATTCATTGGGTCACGAGGTCAGAGCAATGAACACGCCTTCCGCCGCGAGTCCTCTCGGGCAAACCACTTCGAATTTCGCCACCGATTTCTGGAACGACTCCTGCTCGGTCGATGAACTCAACTACGCGATCGCCTGCGGCGGCGTCGGCGCCACCACCAATCCGAGCATCGTCCTGGGCGTGCTGAAAAAGGAACTGCCGGCCTGGCGCGACACGATCTCAAAGATCATCGCCGACAACCCGACCTGGGGCGAGGAGCCGATCGCCTGGAAGCTGATCGAGGAAATGGGACTGAAGGGCGCGCGGCTCCTGCTGCCGATCTTCGAGAAAAATCAGGGCAGGCGCGGCAGGCTGTCGATGCAGACCAATCCTAGCAACTATCGCGACGCCACCGCGCTGGTCGAGCAGGCCGTGCATTTCAATTCGCTGGCGCCCAACGTCCAGGTCAAGATCCCGGCGACCGCCGCCGGAATCCCGGCCCTGGAGGAAGCGACGTACCGCGGCGTGACGATCAACGCCACCGTCTGCTTCACGCTGCCGCAGGCGATCGCGGTTGCCGAAGCCGTGGAGCGGGGCTTGCAGCGGCGCGCGAAGGAGGGTAAGGACTGCGGCATCTATCCGGCCTGCACGATCATGGTCGGCCGCCTCGACGACTGGATGAAAGTGCTCGTGCAGCGCGACAGGATCGCGCTGACGCCCGGATACGCGGACTGGGCCGGCGTCGCGACGATGAAGAAGGCGTATGCGATCTTCCAGCAGCGCGGCTACCGGGCGCGCCTGCTGGCGGCGGCGTATCGCAGCCACCTGCATTGGTCGCAGTTCATCGGCGGCGACGTCATCCTGACGATCCCCCACGAATGGCAGCTGGTGTTCAATCGATCGAAGGTGAGCGTCGTCGAGCGCATGTCGCAGCCTGTCGATCCGGAGATCGTCGGCGAGCTTTACGAGCTGATCCCCGATTTCAGGCGCGCCTACGACGAGGACGGCCTCGACATCGCCGAATTCGATGCCTACGGCGCGACGGCGCGCACGCTGCGCGGCTTCTGCGACCACTACCACGAGCTGCTGGCGATCGTCCGCGATTTCATGATCCCCAACCCGGACAAGGGATAAGGGACAAGAAATAGAGGATGGCGCGGGGCGGCGCATGGCCGATTTTTTTGCAAAACCTGGGAAAGAGAAATGAGCGACATCAAGCGATTGAAGATATGCATCGATAACCAATGGATCGAATCGAAGACGGCGAAGTACATGCCGGTGATGAATCCGAGCCTCGGGGTACAGATCGCCGAAGCGCCGTGCTGCACGCAGGCCGAGGTCGACGCCGCCGTGCAGGCGGCGGCGGCGGCCTTCCCGGCCTGGTCGAATACCCCGATCCCGCAGCGCATCCAGCTCATGTTCCGCTTCAAGGCGCTGCTCGACCAACACCTCGACGAACTGACCGTGCTGCTCGCCACCGAGATGGGCAAGGTGCTGTCCGAAGCCAAGGGCGACGTGTTGAAAGCCATCGAGGTCGTCGAATGCGCCTGCGCCACGCACTACCTGATGCAGGGCGACACCTGCCTGAACGTCTCGGCCGGCTACGACACCGTCTCCTACCGCGAACCGCTCGGCGTCTTCGTCGGCATCGCCCCGTACAACTTCCCGGCGATGATCCCGATGGGCTGGATGCTGCCGTTCGCCATCACCACCGGCAACACCTTCGTCCTCAAGGCCGCGTCGATGGTCCCGCAGACCGCGATGCGCATGCTCGAACTGCTGATCGAAGCGGGGCTGCCCAAGGGCGTGGCCAACCTCGTCACCTGCAGCCGCGTCGAAGCCGACTCGCTGCTCAGCAACCCGCAGGTCAAGGGCGTCACCTTCGTCGGCTCGACCTCGGTCGGCCGGCACATCTACCAGACCGCCGCCGCCGCCGGCAAGCGCGTGCAAGCCCTGTGCGAAGCCAAGAACCACGCCCTAGTGCTCGAAGACTGCGTGCTCGAACGCACCGTCGCCGGCATCGTCAACTCCACCTACGGCTGCGCCGGACAACGCTGCATGGCGCTCCCCGTCGTCTGCGCGGTCGACGCGATCGCCGACCGGCTGGTGGAAATGCTCAAGACCAAGGCGCGGGAACTGAAGATCGGCGCGGCCTACCTGCCCGAATCGCAGCTCGGCCCCCTGGGCTCGGCGGCGCAAAAGGCCTCGGTCGTCGCCGCCATCGGCCAAGGGGTCGAACAAGGCGCGCAACTGATCCTCGACGGCCGCGACGCCAAGGTGCCGGGATTCGAGAACGGCTATTTCGTCGGCCCGACCATCTTCGATCACGTCCTGCCCGGACACGCCGTCGGCGACGAGGAAATCTTCGGGCCGGTGACGGCGATCAAGCGCGTCAAGGACTTCGAGGAAGGGCTGGCGATCATGAACGCCAACCCCTTCGCCAACGGCTCGTGCATCTACACCCGTTCCGGACGCCACGCCCGCGAGTTCGTCCGGCGCACGCACGGCGGCATGGTCGGGATCAACGTCGGCATCCCGGTGCCGTTCTCGATCTTCCCGTTCACCGGGCACAAAAACTCCTTCTTTGGCGACCTGCACGCCATGGGCAAGGACGGCGTCGCCTTCTTCACCGAAACGAAGGCGGTCACCTCGGTGTGGTTTACCGACGAGGATTCCCAAAAGGCCGTCTCCACCTGGGACGGCACCTTGACGCGGGATTGAGGGCGATCGCTTGTTCTCCGTATCCGCTGTGTTGTATGCTTTTTCCTGGAGCGAAGGAGGTGAATCGAATCGTTGAGAAACCAGCGTTAGTGTGTTCGAATGCTCAATCGACGCGCGGCTCTTCCTGGGCCGCGCTTATCACATTTAGGGAGAATCTGATGAAAAACTGGTCCTTGATCGCCGTCGCCCTTGTGGCCGGCGCCATGCTCGCACCCAGCGATGGAGTTGCCCAAACCTACAAGAAGCAAACCATCATGGCGGCTTCCGCCAACGCGCCCAACAGCAACCATGGCACCGTGTTCAACGAATTCAAGAGAATCGTGGAGGAAGAGTCCAAGGGCGCCATCACCGTAAAAGTCTTCCTGGGCGGCACCATGGGCGACGAAGTCGCCAACGTGAAGCAGCTTCGCAACGAGGAACTGCACATCGCCTCGCTGTTTACCGGCAACCTGACCCCGTCCGCGCCGATCGCCAACGTATTGTGCCTGCCTTATCTGTTTACCAACATGGACCAGGCCCACGCCGTCCTCTCCGACGAAGGCTTCCGCAAGACGCTCGCCGACCATGTGGTCAAGGAGTCCGGCACCCGTCCCCTGGGCTGGATGATCGGCGGCTGGCGCAGCATCACCAATTCCAAGAAGCCCATCAAGACGCTGGAAGATCTGCAGGGCCTGAAGATCCGCGTTTCTCCCACGGCCATGCAGCTGGCGGCTTTCCGCGCCTTCGGCATCGAGCCACATCCGATGGCTTGGTCCGAGGTATTGAACGCGCTGCAACAAGGGGTCATCGACGGCCAGGAAAACATGTACCTCACCAATGAGGAACAAAAATTCTGGGAAGTCCAGAAGTACATGACCGAAATCCACTACATGCTGTGGACCGGCGCGATCCTGGTGAGCGATTCCTGGTATAAGAAGCTGGACCCGGATACCCGGGCGCTGGTGGAAAAGGCCGCCCTCGCGGCCCAGATGCGGGAATGGAGTTCGGCCGAGCAGGTGGAAGCGAACGCCAAGAAGCTCACCATCGAGAACGGCATGGAAGTCACCATCATCGATCCCCAGGAAGAAGAGCGCTGGAAGGAAAAGGCGCGCGGCATCTGGAAGGACTTCGTCACCACGCCGGAGCTGAAGGCCCTGTCCGACCAGGCCCTGGCGATCATCGCGGCGATGCCGAAAAAGTAGGATGAGCCGGCGACGGCGGGGGCGAGGGATGCCGGCAAGCCGATAGCGCGCGCCGCGCCTTCATTCCCGGCTCTTCCGGAGGGAGGAGAGAGAAAACGCTCCCTCCGGGTAGCCGCCGGGGCACAAGGCGTGAAGAACGCGGCGGATTTTTTCGCCGCCGGCATCTTCCGTATTTTCCCCTTGCCGCCCTGCCGAAATCCCGCCGGTTTGCCGGCGGGTCTTGTCTTTTTCCGGCGTTTCGCGCCATGGCCGAGGAGTAGTGGACATGCCCTTCTTGAAAAAACTGTATTTCAATTTCGAGACCTACGTCTGCGTCGCGCTGATCGCCGTGATGATCGTCAGCCTGACGGCGCAGGTCGGCGTGCGCTTCCTCCTCGGAAGCGCGGTCGCGTGGGCCGAGGAACTCAGCCGTTATTGCTTCATCTGCGCCGTCTATCTCGGCACCGCCGTGGCGGCGCAAAAGCTGACGCACGTCCGCATCACGGCACAGTTCATGTTCTTCCCGACACAGGTGCGGCTCGTCTTTCGCGTCGTCGCCGACACCATCCTGTTCGCTTTCAACGTATTCCTCGCCTGGCTGTGTTTCGGCATCGTTTCCAGATCCATGCAGTACGGCGAAACCTCGGCCACGCTGGGCATCGACATCGCCTTCGTGGAAGCGGTGATTCCCGTCGGCGCCGTCTTGATGAACTGGCGTCTCTTGGAAAACTACTACCTGCATTGGCGCAGCGGCACCCTGGCGCAACTGGTGGCGATCGAAACCGATCTGGGCCTTCCCAAGGAGAAAGGGGGCGCGTCGTGAGCGTGCTGGCGGTTCTCCTGATTTCCATGACGGTGCTGTTCCTCCTCGGGCTGCCCATCTACGCGGCGCTGTCCATCGCCGCGGCGCTGTCGCTGGCCACCAGCGACATCCTGCCGATGGCGGTGATCCAGTCGTCCTTTTATGACGGGCTGAACATCTTCCCGCTGTTGGCGATTCCCTGCTTCATCGTTGCCGGCGCGTTGATGGAACGCGGCAACATCACCAACCAGATCATCGCCGTGGTGAGAAACCTGGTGGGCCGCATCTACGGCGGCATCGGCATCACCACCATCCTCGCCTGCGCCGTCTTCGCCTCGATCACCGGCTCGGCCACCAGCACCGTGGCGGCGATCGGCGCGATCATGGTTCCGGCGATGGTGCGCAACGGCTATTCGCCGAGCTACGCCGGCGCGTGTTCGGCCAGCGGCGGCACCATCGGCATCCTGATCCCGCCGTCGAATCCGATGATCATCTACGGCATCATGGCCAACGTGTCCATTTCCGGCATGTTCGCCGCCGGCTTCCTGCCCGGCTTCATCATGGCGGCGGCGCTGTCGACGATGGCCTACCTGCTCGCCCGGCAAAGGGGCTTCAAGGCCGACGAATCGATCGGCGCGTTCTCCTTCCGGGAGTTCCTGAAAATCTGCAAGGATTCCTTCTTTTCCCTGGCCACCGTGGTCATCGTGCTGGGTTCGATCTATTCCGGCATAGCGACCCCGGTGGAAGCCTCGATCATCGCCGTGGTCTGGGCGCTGTTCGTCGGCGCGTTCATCAACCGCGCGCTCACTTGGAGGGGCATCTACGATTCCCTCGTCGAAGGCGTCATGCTGTGCGGCTCGATCACCATCATCGTCGGCGCCTCGACGCTGTTCGGCAAGATCCTCACCTACGAGGAAGCGCCGGTCCGCCTCGCCAACTACCTGATCGAGCTGACCCGCAACAAGTACGCCATCATCCTGCTCCTCGTCGCCATGCTGTACGTCCTCGGCATGTTCGTCGAGACGCTCGCCATGGTGATCATCGTCACGCCCGTGCTGGTGCCGGTGCTGGTGGAACTGGGCATCGACCTCATCCACTTCGGCGTCATCATGGTGATGGCCAACGAGGTGGGCCTGTTGACGCCGCCCATGGGCGTCAATCTGTTCGTCGCCTCGAAGCTGACGGGGGCCTCGGTCGAGCGCCTGTCCCTCGCCGTCCTTCCCTATATCGGCGTCATGACCCTGGTCATTCTGCTGGTGGTATTCTGTTCGCCGATCGCCACTTTCCTGCCCCGTTTTCTCGGCTTTTGACGCCTCTGACTTACTGACGCCTGAAACCTGCCTCCAAAAAAAACCAGGCCAAGGCCTGGTTTTTTTTCCGGACGCGCCACGTATCAGCCCGCCTTTTCCTCTTCGGAGACTTCCGCCGCTTCGGGCTGGTCGAGCAGTTCGACGAAGGCCATCGGCGCGTTGTCGCCGTCGCGGAAGCCGCACTTCAGGATGCGCAGGTAGCCGCCGTTGCGGGTAGCGTAGCGCGGCCCGAGCTGGTCGAACAGCTTGACGACCATTTCCCGGTCGCGCAGGCGGTTGAAGGCCAGGCGGCGGTTGGCCAGGCTCGGCTTCTTGCCCAGCGTGATGATCGGCTCGACGACCCGGCGCAGCTCCTTGGCCTTCGGCAGGGTGGTCTTGATCGTCTCGTACCGGAGCAGCGAGACGCTCATGTTGCGCAGCATGGCCAGCCGGTGCGAACTGGTGCGGTTCAGTTTCCGAAGACCCAAACGATGACGCATAGCTATTCCTTCCTCTTCTTTTCCGGCCTTACTTGTCGAGTCCGGCCGGCGGCCAGTTCTCGAGCTTCATGCCCAGCGTCAAGCCGCGCGCGGCCAACACTTCCTTGATTTCGTTGAGCGACTTGCGCCCCAGATTCGGCGTCTTGAGCAGCTCGTTTTCGGTCCGCTGGATCAAATCGCCGATGTAATAGATGTTCTCCGCCTTGAGACAGTTGGCGGAACGCACCGTCAATTCCAAGTCATCGACGGGACGCAGCAACAGCGGGTCGACCTGGGCCGATCGATGATGCTCGATCGGCATGGCGGTGCCTTCCAGGTCGGCGAACACCGAAAGCTGTTCCATGAGAATGCGCGCCGCGTTGCGAATCGCCTCCTCGGGTTCGATGACGCCGTTGGTCTCGATCTCCATGATCAGCTTGTCGAGGTCGGTGCGCTGTTCGACGCGCGCGCTTTCGACCGAATAGCTGACGCGGCGAACCGGGCTGAACGAGGCGTCGAGCACCAGCTTGCCGATGCTCTTTCCTTCGTCGAATATCTGGCGCAGGTTGCCGGGAATGTAGCCCCGGTTGCGTTCGACCTTGAGTTCGAGCGCCAGCTTGCCGCCGCTCGACAGGTGCGCGATCACGTGTCCGGGGTTGATGATCTCGACGTCGTGGGAAACGACGATATCTCCCGCGCGAACCACGCCCTCGCCTTCCTTGCTCAACTGGAGAACCGCTTCTTCGCGGCTGTGCAGCTTGAAAACGACGCCTTTCAGGTTCAGGAGGATGTCGACAACGTCTTCCTGCACGCCGTCGATCGTCGAGTACTCGTGCAAAACGCCGTCGATGCTCACTTCGGTGGCGGCGTATCCCGGCATCGAAGAAAGCAGGATGCGCCGCAGGGCGTTGCCCAGCGTGTGCCCGTAACCCCGTTCAAAGGGTTCCATGACCACCCTGGCGTGCACCGGCGACAAACTCTGTACTTCAATAATGCGCGGTTTCAATAGTCCACTGCTATGCATATCTTGTCCTTTGCCTGGTTTCAGTCAAGCGAGCGCCGCGATTACTTCGAGTAAAGTTCGATCACCAGGCTTTCGTTGATCGTTGGCGGCAATTCGCTGCGCTCCGGACGAGTCTTGTACGTGCCCTTGGCTTCCTTGACGCTGACCTCCACCCACGCCGGGAAACCGCGCGCTTCGGCGGCTTCCAGCGCGGCCTTGACGCGCAACTGGTTGCGGGTCTTCTCGGCCACTTCGATCACGTCGCCGGGCCGGACCTGATACGACGGAATATTGACCCGCCGGCCGTTGACCAGGACGCCGTTATGGCGCACCACCTGGCGCGACTCGGAACGCGAAGCCGCGAAGCCCATGCGGAAAGCCACGGTATCGAGGCGCGATTCGAGCAACTGCAGCAGGTTTTCGCCGGTCACGCCCTTGCGCCGCTCGGCTTCCCGGTAAACCCTGCGGAACTGTCCTTCGAGAACGCCGTAGATGCGGCGAATCTTCTGTTTCTCGCGCAGGTGCACGCCGTAGTCGGACAGGCGCTGGCCGGATTTTTGTCCCTGCTGTCCCGGCGCGTACGAGCGCCGTTCGATGGCGCATTTGTCGGAGAAGCACTTTTCTCCCTTGAGAAACAGCTTTTCGCCTTCCCGGCGGCACTGACGGCATTTCGGATCGAGATTACGAGCCACTTGTCTATCTCCTTAAATCCGACGCTTCTTCGCCGGACGGCAGCCATTGTGGGGAATCGGGGTGACGTCGGTGATCGACGTGATTTTCATCCCGAGCGCATTCAGCGCGCGCACCGACGATTCGCGGCCAGGGCCGGGCCCCTTGATGCGCACCTCGACGTTCTTGACCCCGCACTCCTGGGCCGCCTTGCCGGCGGCCTCCGCGGCGACCTGCGCGGCGAACGGCGTGCTTTTGCGCGATCCCTTGAAGCCGGCGCCGCCCGAGGTCGCCCACGACAAGGCGTTGCCCTGGCGGTCGGTAATCGTGATGATGGTGTTGTTGAACGAGGCGTGAACGTGGGCGATGCCCTCGGCCACGTTCTTCTTGACTTTCTTGCGGACTTTCGTAGCGGTCTTGGCCATGGTCGATTCCTATTGTTTCTTGCCGGCGATGGCCTTGCGCGGTCCCTTGCGGGTGCGCGCGTTGGTGCGCGTGCGCTGGCCGCGTACCGGCAGTCCCTTGCGGTGGCGCAGGCCGCGATAGCATCCGAGGTCCATCAGGCGCTTGATGCTCATGGTTACTTCACGGCGAAGGTCGCCTTCGACGGTCAGTTTGCCGACATGGTCGCGCAGGCGATCCATTTCGGCTTCCGTCAAATCCTTCACTTTCGTCGTGCGTACGACGCCGGCGGCGTCGCAAATCACTTGTGCGCGGTTGCGGCCAATGCCGTAGATCGCGGTCAGCGCGATCTCGGCATGCTGGTGGTTGGGTATATTTACCCCTGCAATGCGGGCCATCGATTCACCCCAATTGTGCGAAACGTAAATGAACAGTGATCACGGATTCTCGCTGGAAACCGGGATCAACCCTGCCGCTGCTTGTGACGCGGATCCGTACAGATCACGCGCACGATGCCGTGGCGCCGAATGATCTTGCAATTGCGGCAGATGCGTTTGACAGATGCCAGCACTTTCATGTTGCACTCCTAGTTTTTCGACAGCGGGCGCAGCCGGCCTTTTGCCGATTTCCATGTACTGCGTAGAGACTTCTATTTGGCGCGGAAAACGATGCGCGCCCGGCTCAGATCGTACGGCGTAAGCTGCACCGTCACCTTGTCTCCGGGCAGGATGCGGATGTAATGCATGCGCATCTTGCCCGAAATGAATCCATGCACGATATGGCCGTTTTCCAATTTCACCCTGAACGTCGCGTTGGGCAGGTTTTCGACCACCTCGCCCTGCATTTCAATCAAGTCTTCCTTTGCCATCTATTTCGCCGGGAATCCGGACCCCTTGAAATTCGCCTTCTTCAGCAATCCCTCGTACTGGTGGGACATCAAGTAGGCCTGCACCTGGTTCATGAAATCCATGGTCACGACCACGATGATCAACAAGGATGTGCCGCCGAAATAGAACGGAACGTTCCATCTGAGGATCAGGAATTCCGGCACCAGGCAAACCGCCGTGATATAGACCGCGCCGAGCAGGGTCAGGCGCATGAGTATCTTGTCCACGTAGCGCGCCGTCTGTTCTCCGGGACGAATCCCCGGCACGAAGGCGCCGCCCTTCTTCAGGTTGTCCGCCGTTTCCTTCGAATTGAACACCAGCGCGGTGTAGAAGAAACAGAAGAAGATGATCGCCGCCGCGTAGAGCATCACATAAACGGGCTGCCCCGGCGAAAGCACCGCCGCGATGTCCATGAGCCAGCGCATCGACTCGCTCGCCCCGAACCATCCGGCCACGGTGGCGGGAAACAGGATGATCGAGGAAGCGAAAATCGGCGGAATCACGCCCGACATGTTCAGCTTGAGCGGCAGGTAGGAACTCTGGCCGCCGTAAATCTTGTTGCCCACCTGCCGCTTGGCGTAGTTCAACAGGATCCTGCGCTGCCCGCGCTCGATGAAAACGACGAAGGCGGTGACGAGCGGCACCACCACGGCGATGAAAATCGCCGACAGCGGACTCATCGCGCCGGTGCGCACCAGTTCCAGCAAGCCGCCGATGGCGTTCGGCAGGCCGGCCACGATGCCCGCGAAAATGAGGATCGAGATGCCGTTCCCCAGGCCGCGCTCGGTGATCTGCTCGCCCAGCCACATCAGGAACATCGTGCCGGTCAGCAGGGTGGTCACCGTGACGAAGCGGAAAAGGAGGCCCGGCTCGGGCACCAGCCCCTGGGACTCGACGCCGATGGCGATCCCGATTCCCTGGAAGACCGCCAGCACGACCGTGCCGTAGCGCGTGTATTGCGTGATCTTGCGCCGTCCGGCCTCGCCCTCTTTCTTCAGCGCTTCCAATTGCGGGCTGGCGTGCGTCATCAACTGCATGATGATCGAAGACGAGATGTACGGCATGATGCCCAGCGCGAAGATGGTGAAGCGCCGCAGGGCGCCGCCCGAGAACATGTTGAACATGCCCAGGATGCCGCCCTGGTTGCGGTTGAAAAACTCCGCCAGCGCCACCGGATCGATACCGGGCACCGGGATATGCGAACCAATGCGGTACACGATCAGCGCGCCGAGCAAGAACATCAGCCGACGCCTCAGATCGCCGTACTTGCCGCCTTTGCCTACCTGTCCGGAATTAGTTGCCAAGGGACGCCACCATCACTCTCTGATCAATTGCCGACACTGCCGCCGGCGGCTTCGATCGCCGCCTTGGCCCCCTTGGTCGCGCCGACGCCCTTGAGCACGACCTTGCGACCGATCTTCCCGGAAAGCACCACTTTGGCCGACAGCGCGCGCGACGGCACCAGCTTGGCCCGGACCAGCGTCAACAGATCGATTTCCTCGACCGGCAAGGCATCGATTTCGGACAGCCGGACCTCGACGTTGCGCGCGTTGGTCAAGGAAACGAAGCCGCGTTTCGGCAGGCGGCGCTGCAAGGGCATCTGCCCGCCCTCGAAACCGACTTTATGGAAGCCGCCGGCGCGGGATTTCTGCCCCTTGTGGCCACGCCCCGCGGTCTTGCCCAGGCCGGAGCCGATGCCGCGCCCGACGCGGCGGCGCGCCTTATTTGCCCCCTCGGCGGGACGAATGCTGTTGAGTTTCATCTTAGCCCTCGCACTTCACCAGGTAGGCCACCTTGTTGATCATTCCGCGCACCGCCGGCGTATCCTGCAATTCCGCCGTGCTGTTTACGCGCCGCAACCCCAATCCGCGAACCGTCGCGCGATGCGACTGTTTGGTGCCGATCAGGCTCTTGACCAGAGTCACCTTGACTTTCTTGTCGCTCATCGCTTACCCCAGAATCTCTTCGATCGTCTTGCCGCGCTTGGCCGCGACTTCCGCCGGCGTGTTCATCGCCTTGAGCCCGTTGATGGTGGCGCGGACGATGTTGTACGGATTGGTCGAGCCGTGCGCCTTGGCGACGACGTTGCTCACGCCCATGACGTCGAACACGGCGCGCATCGCGCCGCCGGCGATCACCCCGGTGCCTGCCGGCGCCGGTTGCATGATCACGCTCGACGCGCCGTGCCGCCCGATGACGGTATGGTGCAGCGTGCCGTCCTTCAGGCTGACCTTGACCAAGCGGCGGCGCGCTTCTTCCATCGCCTTCTGGACGGCCACCGGCACTTCGCGCGACTTGCCCTTGCCCATGCCGATGCGGCCATCGCCGTCGCCGACCACGGTCAGCGCCGCGAAACCCAGGATGCGCCCGCCCTTGACGACCTTGGTCACGCGGTTGATGGAGATCATCTTTTCGCGAAAGCCGTCGTCCGGCTTCTCGGCCTGCTGATTCTTCCTGCCTTGCGGTTTTGCCATGACTCTTACTCCAATCCTTTTTCCGGAGCGATCAGAACTTCAGACCGGCTTCGCGCGCCGCGTCCGCCAGCGCCTTGATGCGCCCGTGGTACTGGAAACCGCTGCGATCGAACGCCACCTGCTCGATGCCCGCCTTGAGCGCGCGTTCGGCGACGAGCTTGCCGATCCGCGCCGCGGCTCCGGCATTCCCGCCGTTGGGCAGATCCTTGCGCACCTCCTTTTCGAGGGACGAGGCCGTCACCAGCACTTTCGAACCGCAGGCCGATATGACCTGAGCGTAGATGTGGCAGTTGGTGCGATGCACCGACAAGCGCACGGACTTCAGTTCGGCAATCTTGGCCCGGGTTTTGCGGGCTCTGCGCAACCGCGCCTGTTTCTTGTCAATCATTCATGCACCCTATTTCTTCTTCGTTTCCTTGAGGACGATCACCTCGTCGGCATAACGCACGCCCTTGCCCTTGTACGGCTCCGGCGGACGATATCCGCGAACCTCGGCGGCCACCTGCCCGACCAGCTGCTTGTCCACGCCCTTGATCAGGATCTCCGTCTGGGTGGGCGTTTCGCACTTGATTCCCGCCGGCATCCTGTGCGCCACCGGATGGGAAAAGCCCAGCGTCAGGTTGAGCGTATCGCCCTGCGCCTGGGCGCGATACCCCACCCCGACCAGGTTCAGCTTGCGCTCGAAGCCCTTGCTGACGCCGGTGACCATATTGGCCAGGATGGCGCGCACCGTGCCCGACAGCGCCTCGGCGTTGGCGGCCCCCGCGACGGGTTTACACAGCAGCGACGTTCCCTCCTGCTCGACGGATACCGAAGGATTGCCATCGAAGCGGATGGAACCCAGCGGCCCCTTGACGGTGATCTCGCTGCCGAGGCTAACGTCGACGCCCGGTGGCAACACGATCGGATTTTTTGCTACGCGGGACATGTCTTCCCCTTACGCCACGATGCAGAGCACTTCGCCGCCCACGTTGCTGGCGCGCGCCTTGCGATCGGTCATAACACCCTTGGGCGTGGACACGATCGCCACTCCAAGGCCATTCATCACTCGTGGAATGTCGTTCGCGCCACGATAAATACGCAGGCCCGGCTTGGAAACCCGGTCGATTCTTTCAATGACCGGACGCCCGGCGTAGTACTTCAGGCCGATTTCGAGCGCCGGCTTGCCGGCGTTCTCGCGCACCGCGAAATCCTCGACGAAGCCCTCGTCCTTCAACACCTTGACAATCGCCACCTTGACCTTGGACGAGGGCATGACCACCACCGTCTTGCTGGCCATCTGCGCGTTGCGGATGCGGGTCAGCATATCGCTGATCGGATCGCTCATACTCATATCGTATTCTCCTGCCTACCAGCTGGCCTTGGTCATGCCGGGAACCTGGCCGCGCATGACGAAGTCGCGCAATTTGCCGCGTCCCAAACCGAACTTGCGGAAAACGCCGCGCGGGCGTCCGGTCAACTGGCAGCGATTGCGCAAGCGCACCGGGCTCGCGTTTCTCGGCAAGGCCTGAAGCTTTTGCCGGGCTTCGAAGCGCTCCTCCTCGGAGCGGCTGCCGTCGCCGATGATCTCTACCAGCCCGGCGCGCCTGGCCGCGTATTTTTCGACCATCCTGCGCCGCTTTTCCTCACGGTTGATCAATGCAAGTTTCGCCATTTGATCCTCAGCTCCTGAACGGGAATTTGAAGGCCGCCAGCAGCGCGCGCGCCTCTTCGTCGGTCTTGGCGGTGGTGGTCACGCTGATGTTCATGCCACGCAACGCATCGATCTTGTCGTATTCGATTTCGGGAAAAATGATCTGCTCCTTGACGCCCATGTTGTAGTTGCCGCGGCCGTCGAACCCCTTCGCGGAAATCCCGCGGAAATCGCGCACCCGGGGCAGGGCGACCGTCACCAGCCGGTCCAGGAATTCGAACATCCTCGGCCCGCGCAGGGTGACCATGCAGCCGATCGGATAACCGGTACGAATCTTGAAGCCTGCAATCGACTTGCGCGACTTGGTGATCACCGGTTTCTGGCCGGCGATCTTGGTCATGTCGGCGACGGCGTTTTCCAGCACCTTCTTGTCCGCCACAGCCTCGCCGACCCCCATGTTCAAGGTGACCTTGGTGACGCGCGGAATCTTCATCACCGACTTGTAGCCGAACTTCCGGGCCAATTCCGGCGCCACGGTTTCCTTGTAGTAATCCTGCAAACGTGCCATATCCGTTCCTATATCCGTTCCTTATGCCCCGACCACTTCGCCGTTCGACTTGAAGACGCGCACCTTCTTACCGTTTTCGAGCAGTTTGAAGCCCACCCGGTCGGCCTTCTTGGTCGCCGGGTTGTACAGGGACACGTTGGACACGTGGAGCGGCATGTCCTTGTCGATGACGCCGCCGACAATGCCTTTCACCGGATTCGGCTTGACATGCTTCTTCACGCGATTGGCGCCTTCGACCACCACGTGCTCGCTGCCGACGCGGCGCACCACCGCCCCGCGCTTGCCCTTGTCCTTGCCGGCGATGACGATCACCTCGTCGCCCTTGCGAATTTTTTCCATGGCCGCCCCTTTAGAGAACTTCCGGCGCCAGCGAAACGATCTTCATGAACCGCTCGCTGCGCAACTCGCGCGTCACCGGCCCGAAAATGCGTGTTCCGATCGGCTCCAGCTTGTTGTTCAGGAGCACCGCCGCGTTGTTGTCGAACTTGACCAGCGAACCGTCGGGGCGGCGCACGCCCTTGGCCGTCCTGACCACGACGGCGCTGTAGATATCGCCCTTCTTGACGCGCCCGCGCGGCGCCGCGTCCTTGATGCTGACCTTGACGATGTCGCCAACGCCCGCATAGCGGCGCTTGGAACCGCCAAGCACCTTGATACACATCACCGAACGCGCGCCGGTGTTGTCGGCCACGTCCAGAACCGTTTGCATCTGAATCATTTAAGTCTCCAACTTGTCCCGCCAGGGCGGTCAGTCTTGGAACCCCTTACGGGCGGAAGCGCACGGCGAAAACCACCAAGCGCGAAAAGGACGGCATTATACACTCTTAGACGTAAATCACAAGGCCTGGATCATCAAATGGCCACGGCCTTTTCGAGCAGCTTGATCACCGCCCAGGATTTCGTCTTCGAAATGGGGCGGGTCTCCTGGATTTCCACGAGGTCGCCCGCCTTGGCCTGGTTGTCGCCGTCATGCGCGTGGTACTTCTTGGAGCGCACGATAATCTTGTCATACATCGGATGCTTGACGCGGCGCTCGACCAGGACCGTGACGGTCTTTTCCATCTTGTCGCTGACCACGCGCCCGACCAGGGTACGTTTACTCTTTTCTTCACTCATTGCTGTGCCGCCTTTTCATGGAGGAGAGTACGCACGCGGGCAATGTCACGACGAACCTTGCCGATCTGGCTCGAATTGTTCAATTGCTGCGTGGCTTTCTGCATGCGCAAGCCGAACTGGGCCTTGAGGAGATCCAGAAGCTCCTTGTTCAGCTCGTCGGCGCTTTTCGCTCTAAGTTCACTGGCTTTCATGTTCGATCACCCCAGGATACGGGTCACAAAAGTCGTCGGAATCGGCAATTTGGCGGCGGCCAGCGCGAACGCTTCCCGCGCCAGGACCTCTCCAACGCCGTCCATCTCGTACAGCACCTTGCCGGGCTGGATTTCCGCGACGTAATACTCCGGATTGCCCTTGCCGTTACCCATGCGTACTTCCGCCGGTTTCTTGGAAATGGGCTTGTCCGGGAAAATGCGGATCCAGATGCGGCCGCCCCGCTTGATGTGGCGCGTCATCGCGCGCCGCGCGGCTTCGATCTGGCGCGCGGTCAAACGCCCCCGCCCGGTCGCCTTGAGGCCGAATTCCCCGAAACTCACATTCGTTCCGCGCGTCGCAATGCCGGTATTGCGGCCTTTCTGCTCCTTGCGGTACTTCCTTCTAGTTGGTTGCAGCATCAGTCGTTCCTGCCTTTCTCACTCGTTTGGCCGGCGCTTTCGCCTCGGCCGCAGATCCAGCTCCGGCTGCGGCTGCGGCTCCGGCTGCGGCGGCGGCCGCGCCATCCGCCGGTGCTTCCGCCTTGGGCTTGCCGGCGACGCGGCGCAGCTTGTCGCCTTCCCCGCCGGGCCTGGCGACCCGCCGCGGCTTGCGCGCCGGTTCTTCCGCCGGCGTCTCGGGAGGCGCCGCCTCGGGCTGTTCGTCGCGGTTCAGGATTTCGCCCTTGAAGACCCACACCTTGACGCCGATGATGCCGTAGGTAGTCAGGGCTTCGGAGGTCGCGTAATCGATGTCGGCGCGCAGGGTGTGCAGCGGCACCCGGCCTTCGCGATACCATTCGCGGCGCGCGATTTCGGCGCCGTTCAGGCGTCCGGAACTCATGATCTTGATCCCCTGGGCGCCCAGGCGCATCGCGTTTTGCATCGCGCGCTTCATGGCGCGCCGGAACATGATGCGCTTCTCGAGCTGCTGGGTGATGGAATCGGCGATCAACTGCGCGTCCAGCTCGGGTTTGCGTATTTCCTCGATGCTGACATGCACCGGAACCCGCATGATTTTCTGCAGCGCGGCGCGCAACTGGTCGATTTCCTCGCCCTTCTTGCCGATCACCACGCCGGGACGCGCCGAGTACACCGTGACGCGCGCGTTCTTGGCCGGACGCTCGATCAGCACGCGGCCCACGGAAGCATGCTTGAGCTTTTCCCTGAGGTAATCGCGAACCTGCACGTCCTCGTTCAGCATCGCCGGGAAATTCTTGCTGTTCGCATACCAGCGCGACGACCAGTCGCGGGTCACCGCCAGACGAAAACCGGTCGGATGAATTTTCTGTCCCATTTCTTTTCCTTAATCTCCGACGGTCAAGAAAATATGACAAGTCGGCTTGATGATCCGGTTGCCGCGCCCCTTGGCCCTGGCGGTAAAGCGCTTGAGCACCGTGCCCTTCTCCACCGAGATGCTTTTGACCTTGAGCTCGTCGATATCGGCGCCATCGTTGTGTTCCGCGTTGGCGATGGCCGATTCGAGCACCTTCTTGACGATTCCCGCGCCTTTTTTCGGGCTGAACGTCAAGATGTTGAGCGCCTTGTCGACCGGCAAGCCGCGGATCTGGTCGGCGATCAAACGGCCCTTTTGGTCCGAAAGCCGCACGCCGCGCAAAACAGCACGTGTTTCCATATCCATTCCTTTACTTCTTCGCCTTCTTGCCGGCGGTATGACCCCTGAAGGTGCGGGTCAGGGAAAATTCTCCCAGCTTGTGGCCGACCATGTTTTCCGTGACGTACACGGGGATGTGCTGCTTGCCGTTATGCACGGCGATCGTCAGCCCGACAAAATCCGGCAGCACCGTGGAGCGGCGCGACCAGGTCTTGATCGGACGCTTGTCGCTCGTCGCGCGCACGGTCTCGACCTTCTTGAGCAAATGGGCATCGACAAACGGGCCCTTTTTTACGGAACGTCCCATGGTTCTCTATCCCTTAGCGTTTATGACGGCGCTGCACGATCATGGAAGTCGTGCGCTTGTTGCTGCGTGTGCGATACCCCTTGGTCTTCGTGCCCCAGGGACTGACCTGGGGCTTGCCGGACGCGGTCCGGCCCTCGCCGCCGCCGTGGGGATGGTCGATCGGGTTCATGACCACGCCGCGGACCGTGGGACGGATGCCGCGCCAGCGGTTCGCCCCGGCCTTGCCGATGGAGCGCAGGCTGTGTTCCTCGTTGCCCACCTCGCCGATGGTGGCGCGGCATTCGACATGGACGCGCCGGATCTCGCCGGAACGCAGGCGCAACTGCGCATAGACCCCTTCGCGCGCCAGGAGCTGCACCGACGTTCCCGCCGAGCGCGCCAACTGCGCTCCCTTGCCCGGGATCATTTCGACGCAATGGATGGTGGTGCCCACGGGAATATTACGGATCGGCAGAGTATTTCCCGACTTGATCGGCGCTTCGGAGCCGCTGATCACCTGTTGGCCGACGCCCATTCCCTTCGGCGCGATGACATAGCGGCGCTCGCCGTCGGCATAGCACAGCAAGGCGATGTTGGCGGTGCGGTTCGGATCGTATTCGATGCGCTCGACCTTGGCCGGGATGCCGTCCTTGTTGCGCTTGAAATCGATCATGCGGTAATGCTGCTTGTGTCCTCCGCCCTGATGGCGGACGGTTATATGGCCGTTGTTGTTGCGCCCGGCGTGTTTGCTTTGCGCCTCGAGCAGGCTGGCGTAGGGAGCGCCCTTGTGCAGATTCGGATTGACTACCTTGACGACGGCGCGGCGGCCGGGCGAGGTCGGCTTGACTTTGACGAGCGCCATTATGCGGCTCCTCCATCGACGAAATTGATTTCCTGCCCGGGCTTCAGCGACACGTACGCCTTTTTCCAGCCCTTCCGGATTCCCAAACGGCGCCCGGAGCGCTTTTTCTTGGCCTTGACGTTGGCGATCTGCACCGACTCGACGGCAACCTTGAACAGCAATTCCACGGCGGCCTTCACTTCCGGCTTGGTCGCGTCCGGCGCCACGCGGAAAATGATCTGGTCGTTCTTGTCGGCGATATAGGTCGCCTTCTCGGAAATCTGAGGCGCCAGCAAGACCTGCATCAAACGTTGTTGATTCATCCCAGAATCTCCTCGAACTTGGCGACCGCGCTCCGGGTCATCAGCACCTTGGGAAAGCGGATCAAAGACACCGGATCGGTCTCGTTGACTTCGAGCACCAGCACATTCGGCAGATTCCGCGAAGCCAGGAAAACGTTCTCGTCGAGGCTGTCGGTGATGACCAGCACGTTGTCGTAGCCCATACCCTTGATCTTCTGGGCGAACAGCCGGGTCTTCGGCGCGTCGACGGCGATGCTGTCGACCACCGCCAGACGATCCTCGCGCACCAGTTGCGACAGGATCGAAGCGATGCCCGCGCGGTACATTTTCTTGTTCAGCTTCTGGCTGAAATTTTCATCGGGCGTATTCGGAAAGATCCGCCCGCCGCCGCGCCACAGCGGAGAAGACGACATGCCGGCGCGCGCGCGGCCGGTTCCTTTCTGGCGGAAAGGCTTGCTCGTCGTATGCCGGACTTGCCCGCGATCCTTCTGCGCGCGATTTCCGCCGCGGCCGTTGGCTTGGTACGCCACCACCACCTGATGGATCAGCGCCTCGTTGTATTCGCGTCCGAACAGCACGTCCGACGCCTGCAGGCGACTGGCTTCCTGGCCTTGCTCGTCTATCAGCTTGAGTTCCATCATGCCCTCGCCTTGACCGCCGGGCACACGACCAGATCCGAGCCCTTGGAGCCGGGGACCGCGCCCTTGACCAACAACAACTGACGCTCGAGGTCAACGCGAATGACTTCGAGGTTCTGCTGGGTGCGCTTCGCGTCGCCGAGATGACCGGACATCCGCTTGCCCGGAAAGACGCGGCCGGGGTCCTGGTTCATGCCGATGGAACCCGGCGCCCGGTGCGACACGGAGTTGCCGTGCGAAGCGCGCTGCGAACTGAAATGGTGGCGCTTGATGCCGCCCGCGTAGCCCTTGCCGATCGTCCGTCCGGTGACGTCGACTTTCTGCCCGACGGAAAAAATCGCGACGCTGATCGGATCGCCCGGTTTCAGGCTGGCGATATCCTCCGGGGAAACGGTGAATTCATTGAGCACCGTGCCCGCTTCGATGCCCGCCTTGGCGAAATGCCCCGCCTGGGGCTTGGTGACGCGGGAAGCGCGACGCTTGCCGAAAGCGACCTGCACGGCCGTGTAGCCGTCGCTTTCAGGCGTTTTTATCTGGGCGACGCGGTTGTTCGACACATCGAGCACCGTCACCGGCACGGACAAACCGTCCTCGGTGAAAATGCGCGTCATGCCGACCTTGCGCCCGACAAGGCCTAGACTCATGCTTATTCTCCTCTTGCCGGCTGCGATTGGCCGGCGAGCACAAAACAAAATGAGCGGCGTCATTCGACGCCACCCGATGAAAGTCGGCGATTATAGCCGTTTTGAAACGCTCACTGCAACTTAATTTCCACATCGACGCCAGCGGGAAGATCCAGCTTCATCAGCGCGTCGACCGTCTTGTCCGTCGGGTCGATGATGTCCATCAGGCGCAGGTGCGTGCGGATCTCGAATTGGTCGCGCGAGGTCTTGTTGACGTGCGGCGAACGCAGCACGTCGAAACGCTGGATGCGCGTCGGCAGCGGCACCGGCCCGCGCACGACGGCGCCGGTGCGTTTGGCCGTCTCGACGATTTCCAGGGCGGACTGGTCGATGAGGCGATAATCGAATGCCTTGAGCCGGATGCGGATTTTCTGGTTTTGCATTTTCTCGATTCCAAAGAGCGGCCGGAGGGGAAAAGCCCCTCCGGGGTTCAATCGTTACTCGACAATTTTGGCGACGACGCCGGCGCCGACGGTGCGTCCGCCTTCCCGGATGGCGAAGCGCAGGCCTTCTTCCATGGCGATCGGGCAGATCAGCTTGACCGTCATCTGCA
>JAISQQ010000441.1 GCA_031274075.1 Accumulibacter sp. | reverse complement strand
GCCAGGAGGATGATCGCGCCGACGTAGAACGGGAAATAGCCCGGCTCGGGGCCGGCGTCTCCCCAGCCGGTGCCGAATTCGAAGGACCCGTAGCAGACGATGCCGCCGAACACGCCGGTGATCAGCGCCGTCGCCACTTCCATCGTGAATCGGGACACCAGTGCCCCCGCTTCCTTGTCCATGGACCATCTCCCTGTTTCTTCCAAGAAGCTGTTTTAAAAAAATTGGTACGAGAAATGCTTGGATCCCAAAAACCTCAATTCAAGCCCTGGGTGAAGGTAGGGCGGTTTCTCCGAAACCGCCGCCCCTCGGCGCGCTCGGAGAGCGCGCCCTACCCTGGATGATCCATCTGCTTCTCAAACGTCTTTCTGATTTCTAAAACAGCTTCCAAGTAGGGGCGGCGATTGGCCGCCCCTGAGCGTCAACTGCAATTTGGGGAACTCCGATCAAACCTGGAACCGTCATTTCCCCTCGATCGCTGGAATCCTGTGTGACGGATGAATCGGTGTTTTCTTATTGCACCAGCCATTTCTCGCGTTTGTACACTTCGTAGGCCTTGGCTGAATCCTGCGTGATGTATTTACGCAACTCCTCACCCGTCAAGAAAACATCGCTCTGCGACGTGCGCTCGATATACGCTTTCCATTCGGGCGTCTCACGCACTTTGGCCAGAACGTCAGTGTAAAAGCTCACCACGTCAGGCGACACGCCGGCCGGCAGCCAGAGTGTACGCGGCGCCTGGTAGGTTGCCGGGATGCCGGATTCCCTGCAGGTCGGGATGTCGGACCACGCCTTGTCCTTGGTGACTTTCGGACCGGCGGCCATGCGCTTGTCGCTGAACACGCAAAGCGGACGAACCAGGCTGCCTTTCCATTGGCCGACGCTCTCGTTCGGGTTGTTGGTATTGGCGTCAATATGTCCCCCGGCAAGCTGGATGCCGGCTTCGCCGCCGCTCTTGAACGGGATGTAGGTAAACTTGGCGCCCGTGGCTTCGCTGAGCAAGCTGACCACGGTCTGGTCCATGTCCTTGGATTGCGAACCACCCAGGCGCAAGTCCCCTTTCCTGGCCGCTTCGATGAAACTCCTGGCGTCCGCATACGGCGATTTCTCGTTGACCCAGATCAGGAATTCGTCGAGCGCCATGGCGGCAACGGGAACGAAATCATCTGTGGCGTAACCCATCTTGGCGACCAGCGGCAACAGGTATTCATTGTTGGTGCCAAAGACTACGCGATAAGGGTTGGCTTTTTCGCCGAGAGCGTATACATACCCTTCACTGCCCGCTCCGCCGCCTTTGGTCACTACCAGGATCGGCACATCGATCAGTTTATTCTTTACGATGACCGACTGAATGGCACGGGTAAAGATGTCGGTTCCGCCCCCCGCTCCGGAGGTGACGATGAATTCAATGGGCCTCTCCGGCGTCCAGGCGGCGCAGGCTCCCGCCATGAAGAACATGCCGAGCAGCAAGGTGATGAGATGTTTGGTCTTGGACATTGTATGACTCCCTATGGTTGATGTTGAAATGAAATAAAGACTAAGGCCGGAAGACAATCTTGACGGCGGCATCATCTTTATCGGCAAGGTCGAAACCGGCCTTGATTTCACTCAGGGGGAACTCGTGGGTAATCAGCGGACGCACGTCGATCATTCCCTGAACTACCGGTCGCAATGATCGAGGCGTCCATACATACCGTTCGCGCCAAGTGTGGTGTACAAGGCAGGTATTGATGAATTTCAGGCCATCGTCATGCCAACGGCTGATGTTGAGTGTCACCGGCTGAGTCACCCAACTGTAGAAAACGAACTTGCCATTGTGGCGGATTACCTCCGAGGCAAAATTGAACGAGTTCGCGGAACCGGCTGCCTCCACGACCACATCGACCCCTTCGCCATCGGTCATTTCAAAAATGCTTTTGGCGGCGTTTCCTTTTGTGAGATTGAGCGTTACGTCGGCCCCCAGCTTTTTCGCCAGCTCCAGTTTTCCGTCGAGCATGTCGGCCACGATCACGCGCAATGCCCCCTTTTTCTTGGCGCACTGGGCAACGATTTGGCCGGCGAAACCACACCCCAGCACGAGAACGGTGTCACCCAATTCGGCGCCGCAGTTCAGCCCTGAATACATGGCGCAGGCAATCGGCTCGCCAAGGGCCACGAAATCCATATCCAGCCCATCCGGCGCCGGCTGCAGTTGCCATGTCGGCGTGCAGAAGTAATCCGCATAGTTGTTGTTCCATCCGAAGGCGATGACCTTGTCTCCCACCTTGTAGTCGCTGACTTTGGCTCCAATCTCAACGACGACGCCACCGCTTTCGTGGCCCAGCGGAAAGGGAAAGCTGGGGTCGTGCCGGAATTCCGCGGTCTTTGGCGGTAGCTGCCCTCGGTAAAAGGATTTGTCTGAGCCACAGATACCGATCAGGTGGTTCTTGACGATGACTTCGTTGTCTCCGCAGCTCAGTGTCTTTTCCACCAGGTCGATGTCGCGTGCGCCGCGCAGGATTGCGGCACGTGTTGAAACAGCCATGGGTTTCTCCCTCCGTAAAAAATCGTTGGTCATTTATTCCAACCCCGATTCCAACCCCGCTTCGTTCATATCTTCATAAGTTCGGGGTGGAATGCTTTCGTTTACCTCTAGCAACCATCGTGCCACCCGGGTCATGCCGCTGAAAGCCCATGCGCGCGCGTATTCCGGGAAATATTTCCGCGTGGACGTTTCAAAATTTAAGTATTATTTCAAAACATGTCTCATAAACGAACACTCGGGAGTCTGCATGTTCCGCCTTCTTTTCGTCGCCCCGTATGCCGGCTTGGCCAACCTGGCATGGCAGCTTGGGCAGAATTATCTGCACGACGATATCGTTCTCAATGTGGTCGAGGCCATCGGTGTCAAATGCCTCGATGATCTGGATTTCGAGGCGGACGTCGTCATCAGCCGGGGCGCGACGGCCAGCGCGTTGCGTCAGCGCCTTCCACCCCATATACCTGTGGTCGAATTGCAGGTTACCGGATACGACGTCATCCATACCGTGCATCGCTGCAACAAACTGTATGCGCCATCAAGGATTTTCGTCGTAGGAGCGGAAAGCATGGTCAGCGGAGTGCATGGCACGGCCGAAGCCTTGGGAGTGCCTATCTTCAGCCTCGCGGTCACGCATGAGGAAGACGCGGCATCGTGCCTTGCCACCAAGGTCGACAAGAAAAAGGATGTCGTGGTCGGTGGCGGCATGGCGGTTCGCATTGCCCGCGACATGGGTTTTCGCGCCGAACTCATCGAATCTGGTCAGGAATCGCTGGATCAGGCGTTTGGCGAAGCCATTCGGGTGGCGCGGGTGGCCGCTCGGGAACGTGAATTCGCTGGACGCATTCGTACGATCGTCAACGCGGTAGACGACGGCATCGTCGCTTTCGATGAATCCGGGAGCGTGACCCTTTACAACACCGCCGCCTGTCGCTTGCTTGGGCGCGAGAGTAATTCCGGCGCAAGCCTTCTTGGGCGGCACTTGAACGAATGGTTTCCAGGATTGGACTACGCGGTCGCGATTTCGAGCGGAAAACCCGATCGTGGAATCGTCGTCAGCATTGGAGAACGGCAGTTTGCCGTGACGCTCTTGCCGGTAACCGTGCAAGACGTCGTTACCGGAGGTGTCGCCACGTTCCAGGAAGCGGCCCGGCTGCAGGAAGTGGAGGGGCGGGTACGCAGCACATTGCACCGCAAAGGCTTGAAGGCCAAATATACGTTTGCCGATTGCCTGGGAGAATCCCGGGCCATCCGAAGCGCCGTCGAACAGGCACGACGATTTGGCCGGACTGACGCCAATCTGTTGATTTACGGAGAAACGGGAACGGGCAAGGAGATTTTTGCGCAGAGCATGCACAACGCCAGCCGGCGGTGTGATGGGCCATTCGTCGCCGTAAACTGCGCCGCGCTGCCAGAAAACCTCTTCGAAAGCGAGTTTTTTGGCTATGTCCCTGGCGCTTTCACCGGAGCCTCCAGAACAGGCAAGGTCGGCTTGTTCGAACTTGCGCATCGTGGAACCATTTTTCTCGATGAAGTCTCGGAGATTCCCCTGTCATTCCAAGGACGGCTGCTCCGCGTCTTGCAGGAACGCGAGGTCATGCGTCTTGGAGACGACAGGATCATCCCCGTTGACGTACGCATCCTGGCAGCCACCAACAAGGATCTGAAGAAAATGGCCGAGTCCGGCTTTTTCCGGCAGGATTTACTGTACCGTCTCGACGTCCTCAGCCTCGGTTTGCCGCCTTTACGGGACCGCCGTGAGGATATTCCGCTGCTGGCGCGTTCCTTTTTGCGGCGCTTTGGTGAGTTTTCCGACGAGTCGGGGCGACTTCTGGCACTTGACGCTGAAGAATTGCTCAGCCGATACGAATGGCCAGGCAACGTCCGGGAATTGCGCAACATCTGTGAACGACTTGTCGCGCTGTCCGCCGCGCCACATTTCACCAGGGAAGAGGTACAACTTGCCCTCGGTCTCAAGTCATCGCTTCCGGACAGGGATCTGGCCGATTTTGAAACCAAAATCCCGAAAATGCGCAACATGCAATGCGAATTGGTAAGCCAGGCGTTGAAACAGACCCATGGCAACAAACGCCAGGCCGCCTTGCTCCTTGGCATCAGCAGGTCTACGCTGTGGCGCAAGATACGTAGCCACGATCCAGGCGAAGCCTCACAAGCTGATTAACGGCCAGGCGGGTTATCAGGTATCAGGTATCAGATGTCAGGGATCAGGGATCAGTTCAGTTACCGGGCGCTTCGCGCCCGCAAATATTACTGATTCCTGACATCTGATTCCTGATCCCTGACCCTGATCAAAGCCCCAGGGCAAGGCGGAAATCGTCGAAGCGGGCTTCGATTTCGGCGAAGCGGGAGGCGAATTTCGGCCAGGACAGGCCGAGGTGGGCGCAGGCCAGTTCGGAGAGATCGGGGACGCGGTTGTTCTGGAGCTCGCCGAGATCGAGCGCGTGGCACAGGCACTCGCCGATGTGCACCAGATCGCAGATTTCGTTGCCGTAGCCATCCGGCTCGTGATGGGCGGCAATCGCGTCCACGATGTCCGGCGACAGCTTCCAGGCGCTTGCCAGGACCCGTCCGGCGTCGCAGTGATCGTATCCGAACACCGCGCGTTCGGCGGCGATCAACGGGATGTCGTCGTGCTGGCGGCGGTCGAGCGCCTTGAGGACGTGGCCTGGACTGGCGGTGTACATGAGCAGGCGGCCGATGTCGTGCAGCAGTCCGCCGATGAACGCCAGTTCGGGGTTGATCCCGGCCTGCTCGGCGAGCGCGCGGGCGCAGATGGCGACGCCGATCGAGTGCCGCCAGAGCAGCGGGGCGCTGAAGCCGGAGGCGCGCTCGTCGTAGCGGTAGATCAGCGACGAGGCGAGGATGATGTTGACCACCCGGTCGGCGCCGAGCAGCATGAACGCCTGTCCGACGGACTGCACGCGCTTGGACACGCCGGTCGAGGCCGAGTTGGCGGCGGCGAGCAGGCGCGCGACGATGGCCGGGTCGGAGTTGATGTGCTGCGTCAGCGTTTCCAGGTCGGCGTTTTCGTCGCGCAGGGCGCGCACCAGGTAAGTGACCACTTCCGGCAGCGAGGGCAGCGCGTCGGCGTAGCCGACGAGTCGATCGAGGGCCGGCGCGGTCATCGGGAACTCTCGATCCGGTAGTCGAGGACGGCGTCGCGCAGCTCGCTCCTGGCGGCGCTTCCGGGGCCGCGAAAAATCGTCTCGATGCGCGCGCGGATGTCGACCAGCTCGCGCGCGATCGTTTCCTCGTCGCGGTTGTCGGGCACGCGCACCAGGATGGCCTTGACGCCGCGCCGGATCATCTGCTCGAACATCGCCGGGTCGAGAACCGTCTCCGCGGTCAGCAGGACCGCTCCCTCGCGGTCATAGACCGGCTTGTCCAGCACCATTCCCGGGGCGGCGCGCGCCGGGGCGAGGCACATGATGCGTTGTTTGTTTGTCATTGACGGGCTGCCTGTGTGTTTTTTTTCGACACGGCCAGTTTGCCACATCGCCTTCCCGATGAGAACATAGCAACCTCGAAATTGCTTCGGGCAGAATGTACATGATGCAGATGACTCCCCAGGAAATCGTTCACGAACTCGACAAACACATCGTCGGTCAGGACAAGGCCAAGAAGGCGGTGGCGATCGCGCTGCGCAACCGTTGGCGGCGGGCGCAGGTGGAAGAACCCCTGCGCCAGGAAATCACGCCCAAGAACATCCTGATGATCGGGCCGACCGGCGTCGGCAAGACCGAGATCGCCCGCCGCCTGGCGCGCCTGGCCAACGCGCCGTTCATCAAGATCGAGGCGACCAAGTTCACCGAGGTCGGCTATGTCGGGCGCGACGTCGAGACGATCATCCGCGACCTCGCCGAGATCGCGGTCAAGAACGGCCGCGAGCAGGCGATGAAAAACGTGCGCATGCGCGCCGAGGACGCCGCCGAGGAGCGCGTTCTCGACACGCTGCTGCCGCCGGCGCGCGGTGGTTTCTACAACGAGGCGCAGCCGGCCGAGGACAATACCACCCGCCAGAAATTCCGCAAGAGACTGCGCGAAGGCGAGCTCGACGACAAGGAGATCGAGATCGAGGTGGCGGGAACGGTGGTGCAGACCGAGATTTTCGCGCCGCCGGGCATGGAGGAACTGGCCTCGCAGATCCAGGGCATGTTCCAGAACATGGGCGGGGCGCGCAAGAAATCGAGGAAGCTGAAGATCGGCGAGGCGCTCCGGCTGCTGATCGACGAGGAGGCCGGGAAGCTGGTCAACGACGAGGAAGTCAAGCTGGAAGCGGTGCGCAACGTCGAGCAGAACGGCATCGTGTTCCTCGACGAGATCGACAAGATCACCTCGCGCAGCGACGTTGTCGGCGTCGACGTTTCCCGCCAGGGCGTGCAGCGCGACCTGCTGCCGCTGGTCGAGGGGACGACGGTGTCGACCAAGTTCGGCAGGATCCGCACCGACCACGTGCTGTTCATCGCCAGCGGCGCCTTTCATCTGGCCAAGCCGTCCGACCTGATCCCCGAACTGCAGGGCCGCTTTCCCATCCGCGTCGGACTCGATTCGCTGACGGTCGCCGATTTCGAACGCATCCTGACCCAGACCGACGCCTGCCTGACCATGCAGTACCAGGCCCTGCTGGCGACCGACGGAGTGACGCTGGAATTCTTGCCGGACGGCATCCGGCGCCTGGCCGAAGTGGCCTGGTCGGTCAACGAGCGCACCGAGAACATCGGCGCCCGCCGCTTGTACACGGTGATGGAACGCCTGCTCGAGGAAGTGTCGTTCAACGCCGGCAACAAGGGCGCCGACGAAACGATCCGCATCGACGCGAATTACGTCGACGCGCGCCTCATCGAACTGTCGCGCAACGAGGACCTGTCGCGCTATGTGCTGTGAAGACCTGGGTATAAGTAAATGCGCGTCGTCCCTTTGATCACCGGGACCCGGTTCGTTCCTCAAATATCTGGATTCCGGCCATCGCCGGAATGACGGCAGGGGAATGCTTGCTGTCCATACTGAAACGCAAAACGCTCAAACCTGAAAACACCACGAGGAAAAAACGATGAATATCTTTCTGATCAACGGCGCCAAGGCGTTCGCGCATTCCGGAGGACGCTACAACAGCGCCCTGCATGCCGCCGCCATGAAGCATCTGGGGGCGATGGGGCATTCGCTGCGGGAAACGGCCATCGACGCGGGCTACGCGATCGAGGACGAAGTCGCCAAGTATCTCTGGGCCGACCTCATCATCTACCAGATGCCCGCGTGGTGGATGGGCGCGCCCTGGACGGTGAAAAAATACCTGGACGAAGTGCTGACCGCCGGGCATGGGAAAATCTACGCCGGCGACGGGCGCAGCCACACCGATACCGAACACAACTACGGGCGCGGCGGGCTGTTGCGGGGGCGCGCGTACCTGCTCTCCGTGACCTGGAACGCGCCGCGCGGCGCGTTCGACGAACACGGCGAATTCTTCGAGGCCAGGGGCGTCGACGCCGTGTATTTCCCCTTCCACAAATCGCAGCAATTCATCGGCCTGCGCGCCTTGCCGACCTTCATGGCCAACAACGTCATGAAAGCCCCCGCGATCGAGGCGCACATCCGCGCCTACGAGCAACACCTGAGCGCCGTCCTGTCCACGTTCTCGCCCTCGCGCGAGCCTCGGCAGGCGTAGTTGGACTGAATGAAATGAAGCC
>JAISQQ010000436.1 GCA_031274075.1 Accumulibacter sp. | reverse complement strand
TCTGGGTCGCCAACGAGACGCTCGAAGACTACGCCTTGCGCTTCACGCCGCACCGTTTCCGCAAGTGGTCGGAGCTGCGCGTGGCCAACACGGCCTTCGGCGGCGCTTCGTCGTTCCTGGTGCTGGAGGCCGTCGGCGCGACGATGCTGGTCGGCAGCGGCTTCATCAACGCCTTCTGGGCGATCGTCGCCACCGGGCTGATCATCTTCCTGATCGGCCTGCCGATCAGCCACGCGGCCGCCCGGCACGGGCTGGACATGGATCTGCTCACGCGCGGCGCTGGCTTCGGCTACATCGGCTCGACCATCACTTCGCTGATCTACGCTTCGTTCACCTTCATCTTTTTCGCGCTGGAAGCGGCGATCATGGCCTACGCGCTGGAGTTGGGATTCGGCGTGCCGCCGGCGTGGGGCTACCTGATCTGCGCGCTGGCGGTCATTCCGCTGGTCACCCACGGGGTCACCGCGATCAGCCTGCTGCAGGCCTGGACGCAGCCGCTCTGGCTGGTGCTGCTGATCCTGCCCTTCGCCTTCCTGCTGGCCGAGGAGCCGCGGGTGGTCGGCGAACTCGTGCGCTACGCCGGCGCGCGCGGCGACGGCGGCGCTTTCTCGATGCCGCTGTTCGGCGCGGCGCTGACCGTGGGCATCGCCATGGTGACGCAGATGGGCGAGCAGGCGGACTACCTGCGCTTCATGCCCGAGCGCGCGCCGGGCAAGGCGCGGCGCTGGTGGCTGGCGGTGATCATCGGCGGCCCCGGCTGGATCGTTCCCGGCGTGGCCAAGATGCTCGGCGGCGCGCTGCTCGCCTATCTGGCGCTGCGCAATTCGGTGCCCGTGGACAAGGCCGTCGATCCGAACCAGATGTACCTGATCGGCTTCTCGCACGTCTTTTCCGACCCGGCGCTGGCGGTCGGCGCGACGGTGCTGTTCGTGGTCATCTCGCAGATCAAGATCAACGTCACCAACGCCTACGCCGGCTCGCTGGCGTGGTCGAACTTTTTCGCGCGCCTGACGCACAGCCATCCCGGCCGCGTCGTATGGGTCGTCTTCAACACCCTGATCGCCCTGCTGCTGATGGAGATCGACGTCTTCCAGGCGCTCGGCCAGGTGCTCGGCCTGTATTCCAACATCGCCATCTCGTGGATGGCCGCCGTCGTCGCCGACCTGGTGGTCAACAAGCCGCTCGGCCTGTCGCCGCCCGGCATCGAGTTCAAGCGCAGCCACCTCTACGATATCAATCCGGTCGGCGTCGGCGCCATGTGCGCCGCCTCGCTGGCGTCGATCGCCGCCTTCACCGGCGTGCTCGGCGCGGCCGCGCAACCGTATGCCAGTTTCATCGCCCTGGCCGGCGCCTTCATCGCCTCGCCCTTGCTCGCCTGGGCCACCGGCGGGCGCTATTACCTCGTCCGGCGGGACGCCGCAGCCGCCGGAAAGCAGCGCTGCTGCGTCTGCGAGCGCGACTACGAAGCCGAGGACACGGCGCGCTGCCCGGCCTACGCCGGCACGATCTGTTCGCTGTGCTGCTCGCTCGACGCGCGCTGCGACGACCTGTGCAAGCCCGGCTCCAACCTCGCCGGACAGTGGCGCGGCCTGCTCGAACGGCTGTTTCCGGCACGGGTGGTGTCCTACCTCGACGCCGGCCTGGCGCATTACCTGCTGTTGATGGCCGGCATCGCGCCGCTGCTCGCCGGACTGCTCGGCCTGTTGTACGCGCACGAGGCGCTGTCGCTCGGCCCGGCCCAGCCGCAGCTCGTGGCGCAACTGTGGCGGGTGTTCGTCAAGACCTTTTCGGCGCTGCTGCTGTTCGCCGGCATCGCCGCCTGGTGGATGGTGCTGGCGCACAAGAGCCGGCGGGTCGCGCAGGAGGAATCGAACCGCCAGACGCATCTCCTGATGCAGGAAATCGCTTCGCACCAGCGCACCGACGAGCAATTGCAGCAGGCCAAGCGCGACGCCGACCAGGCCAACCTCGCCAAGAGCCGCTACATCACGGCGATCAGCCACGAGCTGCGCACCCCGCTCAACAGCATCCTCGGCTACGCGCAGATCCTCGCCGACGACGCCCAGATCCCGCCCCACCGGCGGCAGGCGGTCGACGTCATCCGCAAGAGCGGCGACCACCTGCTGTCGGTCATCGAAGGCACCCTCGACATCGCCCGCATCGAGAGCGGCAAGATGACGCTCGAAGCGAAGCCGTTCGACTTCCCCGGATTCCTGCGCCAGATCGTCGGCATGTTCGAGCTGCAGGCGCGCAACAAGGGGCTGGCCTTCCACTACAAGGCGCTGGGCGAGATGCCCGCGGTGGTGCGCGCCGACCTGCACCGCCTGCGCCAGATCCTGATCAACGTGCTCGGCAACGCGGTCAAGTTTACGCTCCGGGGCCAGGTCGAGCTGCGCGTCGAGTTCCGCCACGATCTCGCCGTTTTCGAAATCCGCGACACCGGCCCCGGCATCCCGCCGGAGGATATCGAGCGCATTCTCAAGCCCTTCGTGCGCGGCCGCGCGGCGCAGGCCGGCGGCAGCGGCGTCGGCCTGACCATCGCCTACATGCTGACCACGCTGATGGGCGGCGAGATGACCGTGGCCAGCACGCCAGGGGAGGGCAGTTGCTTCCGCATGCGCCTGTTCCTGCCGCAGGTGCACGGCGTGCAGGCCGAGCGCGAACTGCCGCGCGCCAACCGTGTCGGCTACGTCGGCATCCGCCGCCGCATCCTGGTCGTCGACAACGAGAAGGTCGACCGCGAGATGCTGCAAAACGTGCTCGATCCGCTCGGTTTCCAGGTCGAGCAGGCGGCCAGCGGCGAGGAGTGCCTGCAGCTCGTCCCAGGGTTCGCGCCGCACCTGATCTTCATGGATCTCGCCATGCCGGGCATCGACGGCTGGGAGACGATCCGCCGCCTGCGCGAACGGCATCCGGGCGGCGCGCGCATCGCCATCCTCTCGGCCAACGCCTTCGAGAAAGGGCAGGACAACGACGTCGGCGTCGGCGACGACGACTTCATCGTCAAGCCGCTGCGCGTCGACGAACTGCTCGACTGGATCGGGCGCGCGCTGGGGCTCGAATGGGTCTTCGCCGACGCCTCGCCCGCCCCCCGCGGCGAGGAATACCCGCCGCTCGCCGCGCTGGCGCCGCCCGGACGCGAGGCGCTCGCCGCGCTCGACGAACTGGCCGATCTCGGCTACGTGCGCGGTATCCTCGACACGCTCGACGAGATCGAGCGCGCCGATCCGGCCAGCGGCGAATTCGTCGGCGTGCTGCGCGGGCTGGCCCGCCAGTTCCAGTTCGACGCCATGAAGGAAATCCTGAGAAAATCCCGCGATGCCTGAACGATCCGAACGCGGCCTCGCCGACATCGTGCTGATCGTCGACGACGTTCCCGAAAACCTTTCGCTGCTGCACGACGCGCTCGACGAGGCCGGCTACACGGTGCTCGTCGCCACCTACGGCGAAGCGGCCCTGCAGCGCGCGCGCCAAAGCCTGCCCGACGTGATCCTGCTCGACGCGGTGATGCCGGGCATGGACGGCTTCGAGGTCGCGCGCCGGCTCAAGGCCGACTTCGCCACGCATCACATCCCGATCATCTTCATGACCGGCCTGACCGAGACCGAGCACGTCGTCGCCGCTTTCGCCGCCGGCGGCGCCGACTACGTGACCAAGCCGATTCGCCCCGCGGAAGTGCTGGCGCGCATCGCCGCGCACATGCGCAACGCCCGCCAGATGCGCCAGGCGCGCACCGCGCTCGACGCCTTCGGCCAGGCCACCGTCGCCGTGCACACCGCCGACGGCAAGCGGGTATGGCAGACCGCCCTGGCGCGCAAGCTGCTCGACGACTACTTCGCGTGCGGCGAAAGGGAAACCCCGCCGCGCCTGCTCGCCTGGATCGCCCAGGCCGTCGCCTGCCAGCGCGAAGGACGCGAGCCGCCCGCCCTGCTGGTCGCCGACGGCAGCCGCCGCCTGCTCGCCTCCTTCCACGACCAGAGCGGCGACGAGGAATGGCTGGTCGTGCTGCGCGAGGAAAACGACGCCTCGGCGATCGAATCCCTGATCGCCGCCTTCCGCCTGACGCA
>JAISQQ010000375.1 GCA_031274075.1 Accumulibacter sp. | reverse complement strand
CACCTGACGCTCGCTCCCGAGTTCGCGCAGCAAACGTCCCACGACCTCGGCCACGCCGCCGCCGATGCCCACGTCGACTTCGTCGAAAACCAGCGTCGGGACACTGGCCGCCTGGCTCGTGACCACCTGGATGGCCAGGCTGATGCGCGACAGCTCGCCGCCCGAAACCACTTTCGCCAAGGGGCGCGATTCGCTTCCGGCCAGCCCGGCGACGCGGAATTCGACCTGTTCCAGCCCAAACGCCCCGCCTTCCGCGACCGGAACCAGGGCGATCTCGAAGCGGCCGCCGGCCAGCGCCAATTGCTGCATCACCCGGCTGATCTCGGCGCCAAGCTGCTTCGCCGCCTTGGCGCGCGCCGCGGAGAGTTTTTTCGCCAGCGCCTCGTATTCCTGGCGCGCTTCCCTGGCGCGCGCCTCCAGCGCCGCCGTGTCCGCCGCCTCGCCCAGCGCCGACAGGCGTTCCCGCCAGCCCGCCAGCAGTCCGGACAATTCCTCTGGACGCGCGCGATACTTGCGCGCGCAGGCCAAGACCGCTTCGATGCGCCGCTCGATCTCGCTCAAGCGCTGCGGATCGAGTTCCAGGCGGTCGGTGTAGCGATGCAGCGCGGAAACCGCCTCGGCCAGCTCCGCCCCGGCCGATTGCAGCAAGGCGGCGATTTCGGCGAGCGCCGGATCGAATCCCGCCAGCTCGTCCAGCCGCGCCCGCGCCGCGTCGAGCTGCGCCTCGCACGAAAGCTCGTTCTCGGCCAGCGCGGCCAGGGAAAAACGCGCGCCCTCGACCAGGCTCGCCGCATGCGCGAGCCGCTGGTGCTCGACCTCGAGGCTCTCCCATTCCTCGGCGGAAAAGCCCAGCGTTTCGAGTTCGCGCGCCTGCCAGGCGAGCCGCTCGCGCTCCTCGGCCAGAGCCTCGGCGCCCGTCAGGGCGGACTTCAGCCGGCTCGCCGCCTCGCGCGCGTCGCGCCAGGCGGCGGCTACCCGCGCCGCCTGGCCGGACAGGCGCGCGTGCGCGTCGAGTAGCTGGCGCTGGGCCTCGGCGCGCAGCAGCGACTGGTGCGTGTGCTGGCCGTGGATATCGACCAGGAGTTCGCAGACCTCGCGCAACTGGTGCACGGTCGCCGGCGAGCCGTTGAGATAGGCGCGGGAACGCCCGCCGGCGTCGAGCACGCGGCGCAGCAGCAGTCCGTCGCCGCCGTCCAGGTCGTTGGCGCGCAACCAGGCGGGGACGGCGGACGCGTCGCCCGGCGCGAACTCGGCGGCGACCTCGGCGCGCTCGCCGCCGGCGCGGATCAGCCCGGTATCGGCGCGTTCGCCCAGCACGAAGGCCAGGGCGTCGACCAGGATCGACTTGCCGGCGCCGGTTTCGCCGGTCAGCGCGCCGAAGCCGGGCATGAATTCGAGCTCCAGCCGGTCGACCAGAACGAAATCGCGGATCGTCAGGCGTTGCAGCATCTCAGCCCGTCGCCGGCTGCCGGCTCCAGTGCAGCTTCTTGCGCAGCATGGCGAAATAACTGTAGCCGGGCGGATGCAGGAAACACACGGAATCCTCCGAACGCCGGATGCGCATCACGTCACCCGACTTCATGTCGAAAGTCACCTGACCGTCGAAGTGCACCCGCGAATCGTCGGCGTGCACGATGCGGATTTCGATCGCGTTGCGGTCGCCCACCAGCACCGGCCTGTTGGTCAGCGAATGCGGGCAAAGCGGCACCAGCGCGATGCCGGAAACCTGCGGATGCATGATGGGGCCATTGGCCGAAAGCGAATACGCCGTCGACCCGGTCGGCGTCGACACGATCACCCCGTCCGAACGCAGGTTGTAAAGGAATTCGCCGTCGACGTAGAGATCGAAGTCGATCAGGCGGCCGATCGCGCCCTTGTCGACCACCACCTCGTTGAGCGCCAGATTGGAGGCCACGACCCGGCCGCCGCGCACGATCTCTCCGGACAGCAGCAGCCGGCTCTCGGTGGTGAATCTGCCGGACAGCAAGTCGTCCACGCAGCTCAGCATGTCCGTCCGCGCGACGTCGGTCATGAACCCCAGGCGTCCCTGGTTGACGCCGACCAGCGGCACGCGATGGCGCGCCAGGTGACGCGCCACGTTGAGCATCGTCCCGTCGCCGCCGAGCACGATCGCGGCGTCGGCCCGCGCGCCGATGCCGGCGTACTCGCAGCGCGTCCAAACCGGCGCGTCGCCCGTACCGGGCAAATCCGCCGACAGGCTCGCGGTAGCCTCCTCGACCAGCACCTCGACCCCGCGATCGTGGAGGTTTTTCGCCAGCAAGGACAGCGATTCCACGATTTCACGGCTTTGATACTTGCCGATCAGCGCGATCGTCCGCAAGGGATAGCGGCAATCCGGGCCGGAGGAAGGAGAGGAGGTGGTCATGGGACGAAATTAAACCACAAATCCCAAAGCGCAATCACAGCCATTCCATTCATCCGCCCCGTTTTCGGTGGCCGCTCATGGCCGCCCGCGCCAGGGTGAAAGCTTGTTTTTGGCCGCGGAATTTTTGACGGCGAAGTGTAACAAGGTGGAAAAATCAGGTAACATTGATCGACAGTCGGCAACGAACAAGCGGTCGTTGCCCGTCCGTGAATGTTCCAGGTTTCGTCGTACACCAACAATGACCATGACCATGATGTGTCTCAGAAAAGAAAGAGGGAATCCCATGAAAAAGTCGTTCATTGCATGTATCGCGGTTTTGCTGGCCGGCCTTGCCGTTTTCAGCGGCCCCGCGCAATCGGCCGATGACTGGCCCAAAGGCAAGAAGCTGAACTGCATCGTACCCTTCGCCGCCGGCGGCAGCGCCGACACCATGGCGCGCCAGCTCATAAAGTACTGGGAGCCGCTGCTCGGCACGAACATCATCGTCGCCAACCGGGATGGCGCTTCGACGCTCCTGGGCACCGAGCTCTTTCTCAAACAGCCCCAGGATGGCTCCTACATGCTGATCGGCACCCAGATGTACATCAGTGCCGGCGTGGTATTGCAAGGCGCGAAGTTTTCCATGGACGATTTCGCGGTCATCAACTTCCAGCAGTTCGACCCGGCGACCGTCGCGGTGCTCGAGGACTCCAAGTACAAGACTTTCCAGGACCTGATCGACGACATCAAGGCCCGGCCCGGACAGGTCAAGGTCGGCATCCTGGCCGGCGGCGCGCCGCATCTGGCGGCGGTCATTCTCAAGGAGAGGCTCGGCCTCGACTACCGCGAGGTGAACTACGATTCCGGCAATGGCTATCGCACGGCGTTGCTCGGCAAGCACGTAGACTTCGTCATGTCCAACGCCAACGGCGATCGCGCCCTCAAGGGCAAGGCCCGCATTCTGGCGGTGGCGGACGACCAGCGCAACAAGATATGGCCCGACGCTCCCACCTTCAACGAAGTCTTGGGCACCACCGACTTTCCGAAGCTCGGTTCCGCCCGTTTCGTTACCGTGCACAAGGAATTCAAGAAAAAGTATCCCGAGCGTTTCGACAAGTTGGTCGAGACCTACAAGAAGGCTTTCGAGGACCCCGAATATGTGAAGCTGCGGGAAGCCAACGGGGAAGACAGCGTGTCCGCCTACCGCGGACCCGAGGAAAGCGACAAGATGAATCACGAGCTGCACAG
>JAISQQ010000344.1 GCA_031274075.1 Accumulibacter sp. | reverse complement strand
TGAAAGGGATCTTTATGCCAAGGCTCGATCCGGATTCCGCGCCCGCGTTTTTCTTCATGCCTGTCTTCGTTTCCATAATCGTTTCAACCCTTTCCTTGATGAGTCGATCATTGCTGCCTGAAGTGTTTTACGTTTTGCTACGGACAACCACTATTTCCATTCCGTCGATCCGGCGAAAGCCGGAATCCGGGAATTTGAAGAACGAACGGGGCCCCGCCGGTCAAAGGGACGGTGCGCCCAAGCCTGTACCCGCGTTCAGGCGATGAAGCTGTCAATACTGTCAATACTGTCAATGCCTGACGCAAAAAGGCGCTGATCGTTTGCCGTTGGACTCCAGCCGTTCCAGCACCTCTTCCCTGCCCGGCATGGCGGGAATCGCGCCGTGTCCCTCGACGCAAATGCTGGCGGCGGCGTTCGCGAACGCGGCGAACCGCGACGCTTCGTCGAGGCTCACGTTCTCGGGACGCCGCCCGCTTTCGTTCAGCCTGTGCAGGAAACCGCCCCAGAAGGCGTCGCCGGCGCCGTTGGTGTCGACGGCTTTGCTTGGGAAGCCTGCCACGAAGCGCCCGCCCGCCGGGGTACGGACGTAGGCGCCGCGCTCTCCGAGCGTCACCACGGCCAGCTTTACGCCGCGTCCGCACAGCGCCGCCGCCGCGGCTTCGGGCGATTCCTCGTCCGTGAGCAGCGCGCTTTCCTCCTCGGATATTTTCATCACGTCGGCGAACGGCACGAGCGCGCGCAGGCGCCGCCTGGCGGTTTCGTCGTCCGGCCAGAGCGACGCGCGGTAGTTCGGGTCATACGAGACGACGATGCCGGCGGACTTCGCCTTTTCCAGCGCGAACAGCGTCGCCGAGCGGCCCGGTTCGCCGGTCAGCGACAATGAACCGACGTGAAAAATGCGGCTGGCAAGCAGTATTTCCATGTCGATCTCGCCGGATTCAATCATCGTGTCGGCGCCGGGTTTGCGCGCGAAGGAGAAATGCCGTTCGCCGCGCTCGTCCAGCGCGACGAATGCCAGCGTCGTGAAATATCGCTCGTCGAGAATCAGCCCGCGCGTGTCCACGCCAAGCCTGTCGAGCGTTTCCTTCAGGAACGCGCCGTGCATGTCCTTGCCCGCCTTGCCGAGAAACGCGGCGCGGCTGCCCAGCCTGCGCGCGGCGACCGCCACGTTGGCGGGCGCGCCGCCGGGATTTTGCGCGAACAGCCGCTGCCCCGCGGCTCCAAAGCCGTGAAAAGTAAAATCGATCAGTATTTCCCCGAAGACGGCTATGTCGGACATGAGCTTGTCCGTGTGTGTTTCCGCGTCCATATTCTGTTTCCTCCCGTCGAAATGCCCGCCAATGACGCTTGTAATAGATATGCCGCACAAAATCCGGCCTTTCCAGGTTCCCGGCTAGACGATTTTCACCACGGCTTTTACGATATTGGCTTTGTCCGATACGCTCCTGTCCATGGCGTTCTGGATGTCGTCGAAGCGGAATATGTCGGTGACGATGCCTTTCAGGTTTATCTTTCCGGCCGCTACCGCGTCAATCGCCGTGGGGTAGATGTGGCGGTAGCGGAACACGGTCTTGAAGGTCAGTTCCTTGTCCAGCGCCAGACTCATGGGGAGCTTCATCTCGCCGGATTTGCTGTAGCCCACCAGCACGATATTGGCGCCCTTCTTGGTGAACGATATACATTGCCGGGTGGTCATCTCGGTCCCCGCCGTTTCGATAGCCAGGTCGCAGCCCGCTCCGCCGGTAAGTTCCAGGACGGCCCGCGCGACGTCCTGTTCGCTGCCGTTGATGACGCCGTCGGCTCCCAGTTCCATCGCCTTGTCCAGGCGTTTTTGCATTATGTCCGCCACATAAACCTTGCTCACTCCTTCGGCCTTGAGCGCCATCATGGAAACCAGGCCGATGCACCCCGCGCCCATTACGACGGCAAGCTGTCCGACATGGGCCCCGCCCTGTTTTGCCGCGTGAAGGCCAACGGCCAGGGGTTCGATCAACGCGCCTTCCAGCGTGGAAACGTTTCCGGGGAGCTTGAAGCACAAGGCGGCTTCATGGGCCACATACTCCTGGAACACGCCGTCTACCGGCGGCGTGGCAAAGAATATGACGCCAGGGCAAAGATTGTATTGCCCCTTGCGGCAGAATTCGCATTGGCCGCAGGTCTTGCCGGGTTCCAGCGCCACCCTGTCGCCAACGGCCAGGTGCTTCACATCCCTGCCCAGCGCGACGACCGTACCGCCGGGTTCGTGTCCCAGGACAAACGGCGGATCGACCACATAGCCGCCGATGGCGCCGGTTTCGTAGTAGTGCATGTCGCTGCCGCAAATGCCGACATATTCCAGCCTGACCAGCGCCTCATCGTCCCCTGGGCAAGGTATGTCCCTTTCCACATAGCCCATCTTGCCGATGCCGTTCATGACCGCCGCCTTCATTTTTCCCTTGATCTCTTTGCTCATGATGCCCTCCTGGTAGATACACTTTTCAAAAGTAATTATAAAAGTGTATTAATTATGGTGCGGCGACAAGCCGAAGTCAACAGCGATCTGAAATTTTTTTTTACGCTTGCGATGCTTGAGCCGTCCCTGCTTTTCCCGGCCACGAATTCTGGAATAAAAGCGTGTCGGAACAAAGACTTAGAAGCTGTTTGCGATCTTCTCTTGAACGTAAAGTCGACCAGTGTGCGTGAAAACAGCGACGGTTCGGTAGGGCGCGCCAATGCCAAGGCGGGCCGGAGACCCGCGCCGCAGTAAAATCACCACGATGCCAACGACGCCACAGAGTCAATGGCCCTGCCGCGTTCCCAGAGAAGATCGTGAACAGGTTCTGAGAACGACCGGCGGGAACCGCTACCGCGTTTACAGTTGTTGGATGAAGGCTTCGATCTGCCCCAGCGCCGCGCCCATCGCGGCGGCTTCCAGTTTGTAACGGCAGCCTTTCAGGTAGGACGCGTCCGGCTCAAACGTGTTTCGCGCTTCAAGCCTTGCGCGCAATTCGCCGGAGAAGGCGTCGAAGTAACCGCCCACATAGCCGCCGATGATGACGTCGCAGTCGAAGCTCATCCGCAGGTTGTTGACCGCGATCGCCAGCCAGCCCAGATACTCGTCCCAAATCGAGCGCAGCGCGGCGTCTCCATTGGACAAGCCCTCGAAAAACAGGGCGATGTTGCCGTCCGTATGGCTGGACAGCACATTTGACGAGCAATAGGCATCCACGCATCCTTGCTTCCCGCAATAGCACGGCTTGCCGTCCGGCACAAGCGTGTTGTGCCCAAACTCGCCGGCGCGCCGGTTGTCGCCCATATAGATCGCCCGGCCGTGAAAAATGGCGCCGCCCACGCTGTTGCTGAGGGAAAGGTAAACGGTGTTGCGCCGTTGCGGTTTCCCCCATAGCTCCGCCAGGCCGGCCGCGTTGGCATCGTTGATGAACTGGCAGGGATAGGGAATGTGGCGGCTGATCGTGTCCGTAGGCACGTTGTGCAGCCCAAGCACGTGGGAGTGCGCCAAGGTCTGCCCGCTTTCCTCGACGATGCCGGGCAGGGATATGCCGGCGCCCAGGATTTTTTCATCCGGATACCCGGCCTTGGCAACAAAATCCGTGACCAGTGGTTTGAGCGATTCAAAATACGAGTCCTGATAAGAGAAGACCTTTTTCTCACGCACATAGCGCACCAATTCGCCGGACAGGTCGACCAGGACGATGCCGATGTGGTTTTGCGTGACCGACAGCCCAACAGCGAGGCGGGCGTCGCGGATCGAGGCGAAGGCCCGCGCCTTGCGCCCGCCGGTCGATTCAAATTCCCCGACTTCTTCCACCAGGCCTTGCGCCTGCAATTCCTTTACGTTCTGCAAGACCGTAGGCCAACTGAGCCTCAGTTTGTCCGCCAATTCCCGCTGCGATATGCGCTCGCTGGCGAATATCGCGCGCATCGTGTTGATTTTGTTGGTCTTCTTGACACCCATATTATTTACATGATTTTCTGTCATATATAAACCCGCTTCTATAGAAAGATTTATAAAGTGCTTGACTCAAGATAACGCATAATGCCGGTGTTTGACAAGCCCAATTTGTTTCCTTGTTTATTTCCTTGTTATTTCCTTGTCTCGCCGTGGGGTGACAGGGGCCACCCATCAGCCCGTATCACGCCCCTGGGTTCGCGTTATCATCGGTCGATGACTGAATCGAATTCAGTGCGGCATGGCAAGCCCGGAGGCGTAAATGGCGACAAGCATGACGATTCGCAATCTGCATGAGCGGATCGAGACCCGGCTGCGTAGGCAGGCCGCATTGCACGGACGTTCGATGGAAGATGAAGCTCGCGGCATCCTGCGCGCCGCGCTCTCTACTGAACCGGCGCGGGGCGCGTCGCTGGTCGAAGCCATCCGGGCGCATAGTGCTCTTTTCGGGAGAACATGAAGCCGATGTATAAAGTAGCGATCATCGAGGACGACGAGCCTACGAGCGGGCAAATCAGCGAGTGGGTGCTTTCCGCCGCGCCGGACATTGAGGTGGCGCGGTGGTTTACCCGCGACGACGCCGAGGCGGCGATTGCCCGCGAGGATTACGATCTCGTGATTCTCGACATTGAACTGGGACGCGACCGCCACGCCGGCGTCGCCATCATCAACGCCATCAACAAGGCCGGGCGCGGCACGCCGGTGCTGGTGGTCTCGGCCATGCCGGCGGCGATTTACCGCGGCATCATGAAGGCGCTGGACGCCTGGGATTATTTGCAGAAAACGACTTTCGAGGAACCGGAATTCATCGATACCTTCCTGGAGATGCTGCGCGCGGCGAAAAACCGGCGGCAACTCGCGGAACGGGAAAAGGCGGCGGCGCAGTCGATCGAATCGGCGGACAGCGAGCTTTCCATCGACCCGCTGCATCAGGGCGCGCCGTTTTGGCGCGGCAAACGGGTCAACGTGCCGCTGACCGCGCAACGCATCCTCGCGGTGCTCCACGAGCGCCAGGGCGAAGTGGTTTCCTATGATGACCTGTTCGCGGCGGTGAAGAGCGGGCGCAACCGCGAAAACATCCGCAAGCACATCAGCACCCTGCGCGAAGCTTTCCGTGAACTCGACGAGCATTTCGACCGTATCGAAAACGTGCCGATGCGCGGCTTCCGCTGGGTTGCTTCTTCCGAAAAGACGCGCGGGTAAATTTTGATGAAACGCTTCTCGCGCTGGCTCGCTTCTTTCCGCCTGCGGATTTTGTTCCGCACCGCTTTCCTCGTGCTCGTCTGCGCGGTGCTGGCGCTGGCGGTGGCGGTGTTGCAGGGCGAAAAGCAGCGCGCCTGGCGCAATTACCAGAGCGTGCTCGCCAAGACCAAGGAGCAGATCGTCGCCCGCCTGCGCCATCCCTCGGGACAGCTTGCGTTGCTGAATCCGTCGCGGGGCATGGATAGCGCGGGCAGGCCGCATCCGGTGCTGCTGCCGTTCTCGGCCATCGATTTCGACGATCAGGACAAGGCGCGGCACGCGGTGGAAATGGCCGATTGCCTGATCCGCTATGAACGTCACGGCAGCCTGTGCGTGGCCATCGGCAACCGCCCGTGGATTGGTGGCTTCATCTACGCGGCGGGCACTTTCGCCAGCGGCCCGCTGACGCCGCACGAAATCGGCGACCGCTATCTGGATGGCGCGCACCGGATGCGCGTCGCCGTGCACATACGCGGCAAGCATTACCGCTGGATTGCGCCGTTTGAAGTGCTGCCGCCACGGCGCAACGCTTCGTTTGAAGGCGTGCGCGGGCGCTTCACCGGCTATGTGGAACTCGATGAGCGCGATTACAACAAGCAAATGCCGGTCAAGGAATTTCGCGGCTGGATATGGCAGGAAGCGCGTTGCCTCGACGCGCGGCAAAACGCCGAAGATTGCGCGCGCGAATCTTTCTTTTCCCTGCGCCTGCCGGTCGAGGAACTGATCGCCGACCTGCTGCGCGACAAGCGCGCGCCGTGGCCGCCGCCCGATCTCGACGAGATCCGGGTCGAAATCGTTCTCCTGCCGCCGGGCGAAGATAAAGACGCCGGGGACGCCCTGTTCGACAGCGCCGCCGCGGGCGCGATTGCGCCCTTTTCGCTGAACGATCTGGGAGAACTCCTGCAAGCGGGCGAGACCCTGCGCATCCAGCGCGAGCGCGACGCCGACGAGCCGATCATGATTCGCGGCAAAGGCGGCGCCAACGAGCAGGTGTCGCCGCTGCTCACCCGCCTGATCCAGCGCCTGCCGATCGCCGCCCCGGACGACGAGGCCGCGGAAAGCGCCGCGCCGGTCGACCTCGAAGACAGGGTGGAGACCCCCTCCGGCAGCTACCGCGTCATCCTGCACGGCGAAGCCGACCGCGTGGTCAACCAGACCCTGAGCGCCACCGCGACCCGCCTGTCCTGGTTCGTCGGCGCGGTGATGGCGACCATCGTACTCGCCTGGCTGGTGATCGAAATCGGCATGATCCGCCGCATTGCGCGCCTCACCCGCCGCGCGCGCCAGTTCCCCTCGTGGCGCGAGGAATCCGAATTCATGGCGTTCGACTTTGCCGACCTCGAAGGCCGCGACGAACTGGGCATTCTCGCCGGCCGTCTCGACCAGCTCCTTGCCCGGGTCAAGGAAGACGCCAGCCGCGAACGCATCCGCGTCGCCCAGGAAAAAGAGCAATGGCACGCCGTCGGGCACGAAATCATGTCCCCGCTGCAATCGCTGCTCGCGCTCTACGGCAACCCCGGCGACCCCGGCTACCGCTACCTCGCCCGCATGCAGCAGGCGATCCGCGCGCTCTACGGCAGTGCCAGCCCGAGCGAAGCCTTTGAATCCTCGACCCTGGCGGTGGCGACGCTCGACCTCGACGACTTCCTCGTCAACATCGCCGCCAACGCCCCGCACATCGGCATCGACAACGTGCGCTACACCCCGCATGGCCGCCCCGTGCCGGTGCGCGCCGACGAATACTCGCTCGAAGACGTCATCGGCCACATCCTGAAAAACGCCGGACGCCACCGCGCCCCCGGCACGCCGATTACGCTCGCGCTGAACCGCGACGACAGGACGGAACCTGGCGGCGTCACGGTGCGAATCCACAACACCGGCCCCGCCATTCCCCCGGAATGGCTGGAAAAAATCTTTGAATACGGCTTCTCCGGCCTGCGCGACACCACAGCGGAAAACCGCCGCGGACAGGGGCTGTTCGTGGCCAAAACCTACATGGCGAAAATGGGCGGCACCCTCCGCGCGGTCAATGAAGAAGGCGGCGTCGGCTTTTATCTGGAACTGAAGCGCGCGGACGAACGGCTCTGATGCCAGGGCGGGTAACGGCAGGAACCTGGGAGCGCGGGGCTTCTGCCCCGCTTTTGACCCGCGCCATGACGCTGCCGCCGCTGTTGCGGGGCTGGTGCCCCGCGCTCCCAGGAACCCCAAACCCAGCCGGCCGTCGCGCGGGAAAGCGCCGTGTCCGTATTTATTTTTCTCCAGCCGCAATATCCTCGCTTCTGATTCGTCTTTGCAAGTATGGATACCCCGCAGAATCATCCAACCCTTTCTCTTCCCGTCCCGATGATCGAGCAAAACCGGCGCCTCGCAGAAATCGTCTCCCGCGAACGAAACCGCCTGGGCCGCTTCATCCGCCGGCGCGTGCCGGATTCGGGCGAGGCGGAGGATATCCTCCAGGACGTTTTCTCCGAGCTGGTCGAAGCCTACCGCTTGCCCGAACCGATCGAACAGGTCGGCGCGTGGCTGTTTCGCGTGGCGCGCAACCGCATCACCGATCGCTTCCGCAAGAAGCGCGAGGAGTCTCTGCCGCTTGCGCCGGCGGCCGGCGAAGACGAGGAAGAAGACGACGGCGACTGGCTGGGGCAGGCGCTGCCCGCCCTCGACGGCGGGCCGGAAGCCTCCCTTGCGCGGGCGGTGCTGCTGGAAGCCATCTCGGAGGCCCTGGACGAACTGCCGGCCAACGAGCGCGAGGTGTTCATCGCCCACGAACTGGAAGGAAAAAGCTTCAAGGACATGGCGCTCCGGAGCGGCGTCAAGCTCAACACCCTGCTTACCTGGAAACGACGCGCCGTGCGGCACCTGCGCTTGCGGCTGCAAGCGTCGTATGACGAACTTTTCTGAAGGAGAAACGAAGATGCTGAGATTATTTTTTGGCGGTCGACGCGGGCGCGGGGCAAGCCGTTTCACGGTCGTGCTGGCTGTGGCCTGCGACATTGCCGTCCTGGGCGGGCTGGTCATGCTGCTGTGGAACTGGCTGATGCCCGCCCTGTTCACCGGCCTGGGAAGCATCGACTACTGGCAGGCGCTGGGCATCCTGCTGCTCTGCAAGATTCTCTTTGGCGGTCGCGGTCATTGGCGCGGACATCACCCTCGCTGGGACAGCATGAGCGCGGAAGAGCGGGAGCAATTGAAGCGCCATTTCGGGCGTCACGGGGAGCGTCGCTTCGGCTTTCATGGCGACGAAGACGCGGGCGGCGCGGAGATTCATGACCGTCCCACGGAGATTCATGACCGTCCCACGGAGTGACGGCTCATGACCACGGCGCCCGTCACACCGCCTTCGCCCAGAACCTGCTGGCGATCTTCCCTGGGAACGCGGGGCTTCCGCCCCGCAACAGCGGCGGCCGTGTCATGGCACGGGTCAAAAGCGGGGCGGGTGGCTTTGCACAGTATTCATGAACGCAATTCGGCCAATGGGCCAACAGATGAAAAGGAGTCGGCAATGGGTTTCTTTCGTTCCATGTTGTCATCGCGCTCGCCAATCAGCGCCATCGTGCTGCGCGGCGTCAGCATCACGCCCCGGATGCGCCATCTGGTGCTGGGCGGCCCCGAGGTCGCGGCCTGGCTCGCAGCGGACGACAAAGCGGACGGCGCAGCGAACGGCGTCGAATCGCCGGCCGCCTGGGTCAAGCTCAGGCCGGATGGACGCGGCGGACGCGGCTATACGATTCGACAGGTCGACCCACGCGAGGGGACGATCGGCATCGATTTTGCCCTGCATTACGACGGCCCCGACAACGGCACGGTTTCCGACTGGGCGCGCCTGGCGCGTCCGGGCGATCGGGCCGAGATCAAGGGACCGAGAGACGGCGGTTTTCATCTGCTGCCCGATTCGAAATGGATCTGGCTGGCCGCCGACGCCTGCGCCCTGCCCGCCGCGCAGGCGATCATGGAAAGCCTGCCCGCCGGGGTCGAGGTCCATGCCCTGCTCGTGGTTCACGACCGCGACGAACGGCAGTCCGTGCGCTCATCCGCCGACCTGCACGTCAACTGGGAATACTCGGCGGCGTCCAGGGACTATGTCCGCCCGGCCGGACGCCTGCTGGCGGACCTCCCGGAGATCGGCGCTCCCGGGCAAGTCTGGATGGCCGGCGAGTCGGACTGGGTGAAAAGCTGGCGCGAGTTCTGGCTCGGCGAGCGCCGTCTCGAACGCGGCCGCATGTACGCCAAGGGGTACTGGAAAGAAGGCGAGCGGGGGCATCGTGGATAGATCTTTCAAGCCGGCCGACGGCCCTGTCGTGTCCGAGATCGCGTCCGGGATCGCGCCGGCCCTGGCCGCGCCGCGCGCCCGCCCCGGCATCGGCGCCTCGCCGCCCGCGAGCGAGACCCTGTGCGCCCGGTTGCGCGCCGCGCGGCTGCGCCCGACCGCGCCGCGCCTCTGGATCATCGAGACGCTCGAAACCGCCCCTTCGCCGATGACCGTGGAAGACGTGTTCCGCGCGCTGGACGCGCGCGGCGCGCCCATCGGCCTGGGCACGGTCTACCGGGTGCTGGCCGGATTGGTCTCGGCAAAGCTGCTGCTGCGCGACTGGCTGCCCGGCCACGACAAGCCGAAAGCCGTCTATTCGATCCCGCCGCCGCCCGCCGCGGCCCGCGCCGGGGCGCATCGGCTGGTCTGCCGCCGCTGCGGCCGCAGCGTGACTTTCATCGACGCGGGCCTGCCAAAGCGGCTGTTCCGGGCCGCCGGGCTGCAAGACCCGCCGGGGCGGCGGCAAGCGCTGACCGTGGTCATGGAATGTCCGGACTGCGCGCGTCCCGCGAGCGACGAAGGCCAACCAGCGGCATGCGCCTCCAGCGCGACGCGCTCAAGGCGAGATACCGCCAGCGCGTGGAATGAGCCGCCCGGTCCGGATCGGACGGATCAGCGGCCAGAACTACCGAAACCCGCCTTCCCGCATTGGGGGTAAATTCAACGGGAAAATCCAGCCACCGATTCCTAATCGAAAGGCACCTTCTAATTTAACCAAAGGAGAATTCCATGTTGGGATTTCTTAAAAGACTCAGTCAGTTCGAGCATAAGCGTTCCCACGGTCACAGGCATGGACAGGGATCGTCGGGGATGCCCCGTCAAGAAATCTTCATGCGCAATGACGCATTGGCGTTTGAAAAAAACAGATATCAATGCCCTCTTTGTGAAAAACATTGTCCGTTAAGTGATCCCGGTTGCCGGGAAGGCATTGCTTTTGCAAAAAAAGAACGTGCCTCGGCACGAGGAGGCTGAAAATGACAAATGAAAACAGCATAACACTTGCAACCACCATAACCGGCGAAGCCCTGCTTGGACTTTTCCGACGCGCTCTGAAGTCTATGTCCCGATCCCGCCATAACCGTGGCAATACGCAACATGCACAAACGCATGTGCTTGCCATACTCAAAGAAAAAGAACCCATGAGCCAGCGTGATCTGATGGAGATGCTTGATGTGCGTTCCGCCTCCCTGAGCGAGATTCTGGAAAAACTGGAACAAAACGGCTTCATCACCAGGGAGCGATCCGACCAGGATAAACGCAATTTCACTATTTCCGCCACGGAACAAGGTCGAGCCATGGTGGAGGAACATAAGAAAGAGCACCTGAAAAATGCTGAAGCCATCTTCACGCCCTTGTCCGAGGTGGAACGACAGCAGTTGGGTGAGCTTCTGGAAAAAATCGTAACGTCCCTGGAAAAGGACGACTCCGGCCATGACGTGGAGCACGAGCATGGATTCGGCCATCGGTCCGGGCGCGGCCATCACGAGGGTGATGAAGAACATGATCATCATGGTCATGAACATCATGGACATGGCCACAGGGGCGCTTCCAGACAGGAACAGCACGGGCCAAATGCACATGATCCCCGGCACAGCGGTAATGAATAGCCTTCCATGAGGTGGGAAATAAATCAATACCAGATACAATTTCGCAATTTCATGGAGGACAGGGGACTCCATGTAATCAGGCAGAGGTAGTTTGTCGCTGGGCTGTTTTTCGAGATGGCGGGGCATCCCGCCATTGATGATCGGTATGATGACCTGCGGGAAATTGTGCCGGGGATCGGGCAGGCAAACTGTATACCATACTTTGAAGCTGCCGAGGGACGCAGGGCTTGTAGTTGTACTCCGGATTGGCGATGAATCTGCCCGGTTTGATGCCGTAAATCCGCATTCGACACATGATCATCTTATTTTCCGGAATTTCGGAAAAGTTGTGGAAATACACAACCCGGCCCTTCAAAAAACGCAGGCGAAACTGGCGCAGGAGCACGGATTCATTTTAGAGAATCGGGCTCATTGCGTTTATGGCCTGTGTTTGGATGGTCATATTCAGAAGCAAACAGAAAAGGTGTCATGATGCAACGTGAATGGTATGGGACTCTGGTCAGCCTTGCGGGCGTTCTGTGCAACTTGGTGCTGTTTGCCGTCAAACTGGCTATGGGGCTGGCGGCAAACAGCGCGGCTGTACTCTCGGATGCCTTCAATAATCTGACGGATGCGGGCTGTTCCCTGACCTTGGCAATCGGCTTCCATGCCGCGGGGAAAGCTCCTGATGAACGGCACCCTTTCGGGCATGGCCGGATAGAGTATATCTCCGGGCTGATCGTCGCCTGCTTGATTATGGCGACCGGCCTTGCGGTCGGAAAGTTTGCGCTGGAACGCTTATTAGATCCGCAACCTGTGGGATGGAACGCTTTTGTGTGTTTCGGTTTGATTTGCACCATGTTGGTGAAAATAGTCATGGCGCTGTTTTACCGGCGGGCGAATAAAACGCTTCAATCACCCGCAATTCAGGCGGGCGTCACAGACAGTCTTTCTGATGTGGCAGTTACCGGAGTGACGCTATTCTCGTTCGTGGTTTCAGGATGCACGGCATTTCCCGTTGACGCGGCAACCGGTCTGGCAGTAGCCGGAGGCATTTTTTTTGCCGGTGCCAAGACTGCTGTGGACGCCCTTGATCCTCTCTTGGGAAAAAGGGAAAACCCGGTCATCGAACGGCAAATTCGCGAGCTTGTTCTTGCCACGCAGGGCATTGAGAATATACACGGCCTGACTGTGCATGACTATGGCCCGTCCCGGAAATACGCTTCCGCTCATATTGAAATTGCCGCTTCAATGAAATTCGTCGAAGTGCATGATGCCGTTGAACAAGCGGTAGACTCCGTTCGTAAAAATCTCAAAATGGATATTGTCTTGCTACCTGAGCCTCTGGGTTCGGATTCCAATTTGCCCATAGCTTTTTAAGGTTTATCTGAAAAAAAACCGCCATACCGCATAGGTAAAAGCTATGCTGAGAGAAGTTAAAGAAAACTTTTTTCTTGGCAATACCATGCTTTTCGCAATGGACTATTCGCTGGAGCACAGGAAAATTTGCATGGAATCACTGACAACCGGAATTGTGGCGGAAGTATTGGAGCGCTTACTCCAGTCCCCTTCACGGCGCAACGCGCCGTACGATTCAAAGGCCACCGAATGATAGAGGCGGCGGCTGCGCCGCCGGAGAGAACGACCGGCGGAAGGCGCTGCGCTTTTCCGCCCTACGGGGTGTACCAATGCCCAGGCGGGCCGGAGACCCGCGCCCCCAGGGAAATCGCCACGATGCCAACGACGCCACATGGCGCGATGGCCCTGGATGGACTGTCCTCCGTCTTCTGTCATCCGTCCTCCGCTTTGCTAGAATACCGGTTTCTCCGCGCCGCCGCGCCGGAAACGAACGTAACCCCGGCACGCCACCCAGGATCGCCCTCCATGCCCCGCAAAATCCTCGTCACCTCCGCCTTGCCCTACGCCAACGGCGCCATTCACCTCGGTCATCTGGTCGAATACATCCAGACCGACATCTGGGTGCGGTTCCAGAAGATGCAGCCGAAGGACAAGGTCGCCGAATGCTGGTA